>NZ_JBMGJV010000031.1:0-51900 GCF_051025295.1 Candidatus Dedyshia acidiphila
ATCCCGCGTCTTCAGCGCAGCATAGATCGCGCGGTGCTCGGCCAATGCGGCCTCCTGGCGATGCACGAGGCGCGTGCGCTCGCTGAATTGGTGAAACAACGGCGAGAACATCCCCGCCCACAGCTCGCCCACAATCGACGCCAGCACATCGTTCCCTGAGGCACGCGCTATCGCCACGTGGAACTTCTGATCCGCCTGGCGGCTGTGTTCGCCGCGCGCAATCACCAGCTCCATCTCCTCGATCGTTGCCGATACCGCCTCCAGATCGAGCGCGCTCGCCCGCTGCGCCGCCTCCGCCGCAATCTCGCCTTCGATCAGGATCCGCGCGTTCAGCAGCTCGATCGGTCCCGGACCCGTATCGACCGAGGGCGCTGCGATCGAATCCCGCTGCCGGACATACGATCCCGATCCGGTCCGGATCTCGATCAGCCCCGCGATTTCGAGCGCGATCATCGCCTCGCGCACCGTCGGCCGGCTCACCCCGAGCTGCTGCGCCAGCACCTTCTCCGAAGGCAGCCGCGCGCCCGGCGTGATCGATCCACTCTGGATCTGCTTGCGTAAGCTGTTCGCGACCTGCTCATACAGCCGCTGATTCACAATCGGTTCGAGTCCCACGCCCCTATGCTGCCACACCCCAAGGTATCCCGGTGCGAACGAGAAACCTGTCTGACCCCTTGACTGCCGTGTTGTTGCGGGAGTACGGTGCCGTCCGCAAGCTAAGCCGCCCCTTCCAAGGCGTCCTCCGCAGAGAGGACAGGCGGCAATTCCACCTTTCGCGAGGGGCAAGTGATGAAAAGACAGAGCAAAATGCGGGGTCGTCGGTATGCCACGGCAGCGGGCGCGATGTTCGCTGCCATTCTCGCAACGCAGCCGCAGGCGCGCGCGCAAGCCACCACGGCCAACCTGGTCGGCACGGTGACGGACAGTAGCGGGGCGGCACTGAGTCATGCCCACGTCACGATCACCGAGCAGAACACCGGCCAGACCTACCAGACCGAGACCAACGACAGCGGCAACTACCAGTTCAGCTTCTTGCCGCCCGGCATATACACCGTCAAGATCGCAGACACGGGCTTCTCGTCGGTGGAGACGCGCGATGTCTCTGCCAGCGTGAACACGACGAATCGCACCGACGTGCAATTGAAGCCCGGCAATACCTCGCAGACTGTGACGGTGACCGACATGGCTCCGGCGCTGCAGACCGACCGCGCCGACGTTAGCGCGCAGATCGAAAGCAAGCAGATCAGCGATCTGCCGGTCGGCAACAGCCGAAACTTCCAGGCACTCGAATCGCTGGTTCCCGGCGTGAGCGCTCCGATCTACGATCACTCCTCGTTCTTCGACGCGCAGAACTCGCAGTCATTCGACGTGAACGGACAGGCCGAGACGGCAAACAACCTGCAGCTTGAGGGTATCGATGACAACGAACGCACCGGCCTTCTGCAGGTCTACATTCCGCCAGCCGCGGCCATTCAGACGGTTGACGTAGAGACCAGCAACTACGCGCCGGAGTTTGGACGCGCTGCCGGCGCGGTGACCAATGTCGTGCTCAAGAGCGGCACGAATCAGTTCCACGGATCTGCGTACGAGTTCAACGAGGTAAGCGCAACCGGCGCGCGCAACTACTTCAACCGCACGGGGAAGTTTCCTCGTTTCACGAATAACTACTACGGCGCGACTCTGGGCGGTCCCATCTTCAAGGACCGCACGTTCTTCTTCGGAGACTTTCTCCGGTATGCGAACCATTCCAGCCAGTTCAATCTGTTTTCTGTGCCAACAGCAGCGTTTCGCAACGGCGACCTGAGCAAGAGCCCGAGCGCGATCTACGATCCGGCGACAGGTGCCGCGAACGGCACGGGGCGCACCCAGTTTGCGGGCAATCAGATTGACCCATCGCGCTTTAGTCCGGTCGCGGTGAAGCTGCTGGCGCTGGTGCCGCTGCCTAACGTGGCCGGCTCCGGCCAGGTAAACAACTACCAGGAGAACGTCGGTTTCGACCAGGACTCGACGTCGTACGATCTCAAGCTCGACCAGCGACTCCGTGCGGAAGACCACCTGACGTATCGCTACAGCTACCAGAAGGTGACCACGTTGCAGGCACCCGCGTTCGGACAGTCGGGCGGTCCCGCGAACGGCGGCTTCCAGGGCACCGGCACGAACCACACGTACAACACGGCGGGCGAGTACACGCATGTATTCAGCCCACGGCTGCTGACCAGTGTGCGCCTTGGCGTGAACCACTACCGAAACACGGCCCGGCAGACGGACTACGGCACCACCGCCTCGGATCAGATTGGCATTCCGGGTGTGAACGTGAGTGCGTTCACCAGCGGCCTTGCGTCGATCAATATCCCCGGCTACTCCAGCCCATTGCTCGGTTACAGCGCGAGCATTCCGTGGGATCGTGGCGAGAGCAACATCGATGCGGCAAATAGCTGGAACGACATCATCGGCAATCACGCGCTGAAGTTCGGCTTCGAAGTGCGCCGCGTGCGCGATGACCTGACGCAGGGGCAGACCTTCTCTCCACGCGGCATCTACAACTACGGCGAAGGGCAGACGGCGACCAAGGGCGAGAAGACCAGCTTCGGCAACGATTTTGCGAGCTTTCTGCTGGATGTGCCAAACCAGGTCGGTCGCGACGTGAACGTGGGCGCTGCATCGTGGCGGCAGACGCTGTATTTCGCCTACGTGCAGGACACCTGGCAGGCGAGTAAGAATCTGACATTGACCTATGGCTTGCGCTGGGAGATGTACCCGCCGGCAAAGCCGGAGCGCCGTGGCGGCTTCTCGCAGTACAACCCGGCAGACAACACATTGCTCGTCTCCGGCTACGGCGCGGTGCCGGACGATCTTGGCCTGCCGCTGCGCAGCACCGACTTCGAGCCGCGGTTGGGGCTTGCCTATCGCATCGGCTCGCGCACTGTACTGCGTGCCGGTTACGGCATCAGCCACACACCATTCCAGGACAACAACTACGCCTTCAACTATCCGGTGCGGCAGAACATCTCCTTCGACTCGACCAGCAGCGCGTTGCCTGCCTTGCGCGGCGATGGCTCGCCGGCAACGCTCGAGAACGGCTTTCCGCCAGCGCCGGTTGCGGTGATTCCAAGCAACGGCATCCTGGCAGCCCCGCTCAGCTCGTCGTACAACGTTGTAAATCCGCAGTACAAAGACCCGTACGTGATGAGCTACAACGTCACGCTGGAACGCGACATGGGGAAGGGCTGGGTGGCAGATTTCGCGTACGTCGGCAACCTCGGCCGCCACATCCCCGGCTACTACAACATCAACGCCGGCCTGATCGCGGGCGCCGGTGCGAGCGGGCAACCGGAGTACGTGGCCTTCAAGCGCACGGCGACCACCAACATCATGGGCAAGGGGACGAACAGCAGCTACAACGGTCTGCAGTTGCGTGCGACGCACCGCTTCCAGAATGGCCTGAGCTGGACGAGCGGCTTTGCCTGGCAGAAGTCGCTTGGCTACGTCTCGACCGGAGGCGGGCTGGGCAGCTTCAACTTCTACCTCGATCCGCAACGTGACTACTCGCGGCTCAACTGGGATCGCCGCATCACCTATGTGCAGAGCCTGATCTACGCTCTGCCCTTCGGCGCCAAGCAGCGCTTCCTGCAGCAGGGGCCCGCAGCCTGGGCACTGGGCGGCTGGCAGTTCAGCACCGTGCTCAATGCGGACACTGGCACCCCGCTCTTCCTCACCGCAAGCGGCAGCAGTCTAAACGCGCCGGGCAATACGCAGGTGCCGAACCAGGTGAAGCCGTTCCACAAGCTAGGCGCGATCGGTGCCGGACGACCGTGGTTCGATACCACCGCGTTCACGCAGCCGACCGTCGCTGCCTACGGGAACACGCCGAAGAACGCCTACTCGGGTCCGGGCCTGTTGACGCTGGATGGTTCGCTGTTCCGCACCATCCCGCTGCACGAGTCGATTGCGCTTCAACTGCGGGCGGATGCGTTCAACATGCTGAACCATCCGAACTTCGCCAATCCGACCGTCAGCCTGACCAGCACCAGCTTCGGCCAGGTGACGAGCACCGCCGGTTCGAGCCCCCGTGTGCTGCAGTTCGCAGCTACGGTAAGCTTCTGATCGCGAACGCGAACGCAGCAGAGTGAGACACACAAGAGGAGCAACGATGGGAGTGACACGACGGCAGCTGATGACCGGGATGGCTGCAGCAGGTGCAGCCGGGATGGTCTCTCCGTTGTTACAGAAAGCGATGGGCGAGATCGTCGGCCCGGCAGTGCTGTACCCGCCGATGGATCTGTCGCTCTTCGATGTGCCCGTGCACCGCGGCGCGTGGGACCTGAAGGTCGGGTGCGCCGCGATCACATGGGGTGGCAAGGATGCCGAGGCAGTGCAGCAGATCGCGGCTGTCGGCTATCCCGGTATTCAACTGCGCGCGAACGTGATCCAGGAGCATCCCGATCCGAAGACGCTGGCCGCAGCACTGGCCGAGCACAAGCTCACCCTGGTGGCGCTCTCGAGCGGTTCGACGCCGCTCGATCCGGCAAAGGAGAAGGACACAATCGCCGAGCACGCCGAGCACGCGAAGTATCTGCAGGCTGCCAACGGCAAATACCTGCAGATCATCGGGGCGGGGAACTACGACGGTAAGCAGACCTTCACGGCGGCCGACTACAAGCGACAGGGGCAGATGCTGACAGAGATCGGCAAGCGCGCTGCTGACTACGGTGTGCAGGTCGGCTTCCACAACCACATGGGGACGATCGGTCAGACGCCGCAGGCGACCGACGCGATCATGGCGGCGGCGGACCCCAACTACGTGAAGCTCGAGCTCGACGTCGCGCACTACCTGCAGGGTGGTGGCGACCCCGCGACGGCGGTGCGGCAGTACAACCGGCGGCTGCTCTTCCTCCACCTGAAGGATGTGATCGACTCGCCAGGTGCCCGCGGTGGTTACCAATTTGTGGAGCTGGGCCAGGGCAAGGTCAAGTTCAAGCCACTGTTTACTGCGCTCGAGGCGATCCATTTCCGTGGCTGGGGAGTCGTGGAACTTGACGGAGAGAGACCGGGCGCAACCCGCACACCCGAGGAGAGTGCGCGCATGAGCAAGCAGTATCTCGAGACGATGGGGGTGCAGGTATGAGCGGCTGCCCGTTTCGTCTGGCGGTGATCAACGACGAGATCACGCAGGATTTTGAGAAGGCCTGCTCGATCGTGGCGAAGGACTTTGGCCTGAGCTGGATCGAACTGCGCGGGATGTGGAACAAGAACATCACCGAGCTGAACGCGAAGGAAGTCGAGGACGCGCGCAAGATCCTCGAAGAGCACCGCCTGCGCGTGACCGATATCGCCAGCCCGCTGTTCAAGACGGATTGGCCTGGCGCGCCACGCTCGAAGCAAAGTGAGCGTCGCGACCAGTTCCATGCCGATTTCGACATGACGGCGCAGGACAAGCTGCTCGACCGCTGCATCGAGCTGGCGAAGGCGTTCCGTACCGACCGCGTCCGCTGCTTCGATTTTTGGCGCCTCGACGACCAGGCCCCCTATCGCGCCGCGATGGACCAGAAGCTGCGCCAGGCCGCGGATCGTGCAGCAAAGGATGGCATGATCCTGCTGCTCGAAAACGAAATGAGTTGCAATACGGCCACGGGCGCTGAGTCGAAGCGCACACTGGCCGCGGTTACAAATCGTAACTTCATGCTGAACTGGGACCCGGGCAATGCAGCGGCCGCGGGCGAGTACCCGTACAGCAAAGGGTGGGCGTTTCTACCGAAGGAACGCATCGGGCACTGCCATGCCAAGGATGTGGTCGAAAAAGGCGATAAGCACGAGTGGGCGCCGGTAGGTGATGGCGTGTGTGACTGGCCGGGACAGATCCGTGCACTACAGAAGATCAACTATCACTACGCCATCAGCCTGGAAACACACTGGCGCGGTGCGGGAACACCGGAAGCGTCAACACGCATCAGTATGGCCGGCCTGAAGAAGGTGCTGGCCGGGGCTGGAGCGCAGTGCTAGCAAGCAATCACGAGCAGGACAGGAGAGGAATGAGCACACGACGGGAGTTTCTGGGGCAGGCGGGCGTCGGTCTCGCGGCGGCGGCATTGCTGCCCACGGCGCGCGCACTGGGAGCAAATGATCGCATCCGCATCGGGCTGATCGGGGCGGGTGACCGCGGCCTTGAAGATCTGAAGAACGCGCTGAAGCAGCCGAACGTGGAATGTGTCGCTGTGGCGGATATCTACAGCCGCCGCCGCGATATCGCGAAGCAGGTCGCTCCCAACGCGCAGCTCTACCACGATCCGATGAAGCTGCTCGAGAGCAAGGATGTGGACGCAGTCATCAATGCCACGCCGCTGCATCTGCACAAGAAGTACTTTGTGGCGAGCCTCGACGCCGGTAAGGACCTCTACTCCGAGAAGACGATGACGTGGGACATTCCAGAGGCGGTGGCCTGCCGCAAGGCGGCTGCGGCGTCAAAGCAGGTGGTGCAGATCGGCCTGCAGCACGAGAGCTCGGGAGAGCTCAAGGATGCGATGCGCTGGGTGAAGGACGGTCGCGTCGGCAAGGTAGCAAGCGTCGATGCCTGGATGAGTCGCAACACGCCCGTTGGGAAAGGGCAGTGGGTGCGGCCGGTGCCGCCGGACTGCAATCCGGATCACGTGAACTGGAGCCTGTTTCTGGACGGCCGCAAGGAAAGTAAGTTCGACGGGTACAAATACATCAACTGGCGTCTGTTCTGGGAGTTCTCTGGCGGCAATGTGACGGAGAACATGGTGCACCAGATTGCCTGGATCATCACCGCGCTCGATCTCGATGTCCCGCGCGCGGCAGCGATGACGGGCGGCGTGTTCTCTGAAAAGGACGGTCGACAGGTGCCGGACACCATCATGGCCTCGCTCGAGTATCCGGACATGCTGGTCAACTGGCAGTCCACGTTCAGCAATAGCCGGTACGGGCTGGGCGAGCACATCCTCGGCGATAAGGGAACGATCCAGCATGTCTCCGGATCCAACGACATGGTGACCGGGCGCTCCTCTTCCTCCATCGATTACATGCCGGAGAAGATCAACAATCCGGATGCGAACGTGGAGAAGGGTGAGTCGAAGGACACCGATCACATGGCTAACTGGTTCGAGTGCATCCGCGATCGCAAGCAGCCGAATGCGCCAGTCGAGATTGGCTACAAGTCAGCGATCGCGGCGCACATGTCGAACCTCGCCTACCGGCAGAAGCGGCGCATCACCCTGGAAGAGGCGATGAACATGCCACGCGAGGCCTACCTCTAAGCAGACTTACTTTGGCTGAACTCCCTCGGGCGGCGGACGCGTGCTTAAGGCAGCACGACGATCTTGCCGCCCGCCTTGTTTTCCTCCATCACACGATGCGCCTCGACGATCTGATCCAGTCGGAATGTCTTGCCGATCTGAATCTGCATCGTTCCGCCTGCGATCTGCTCTGCAAGCTGTTCGAGCGGTGTGCGCATGAAGTCCTCCGACTCGCCGGCATAGACCGTGAGGCAGACTGCGGTCGGAATCGAGCCCATTGGCGAGAACTGGTCGAACGACCATTTGTTGCCGACGATGCCTGTCATGCAGACGATACCGCCCTGCTTCGCGCACCGCAGCGAGTCTTCGAGCGTGGTCACGCCGATCAGTTCGAGAACCTTGTCGAAGCGTGCGTCTTCATCAAGCTGTTTGGCGATTACGGCATCGTCCACCAGCACCTGGTCCGCGCCGCTTGAGCGCAGCAGATCACTATGGGCTGGATTGCGGGATGTCGACGCAACGAAGCAGCCATGGTTGTGCGCAATCGCTGCAGCTGCCAGTCCCACGGATGTTGTGCCGCCGCGCACCAGCAGCCGCTCGCCCTTCTGGAGTCGCAGCGATCTAAAAAGCGAGCCCCATGCGGTCTGCAGCATCTCCGGCATTGCACCTAACGTCTCCCACGGCAGCTTGGTCCGAATCACCTGCACCTGGTTCGCGGGCACGCAGGTGTACTCGGCGTAGCCACCGTCGAACTGCCGTCCCAGGCCGCCCATCGCGGTCGCGACCACATCGCCTGGCTGGAACTCACCACCGGGCGCCTGTTCCACCTCGCCCACTGCCTCGATCCCCAGCACCCGCGGCAGCTTCACATTTGGCGAGTGTCCCTGCCGCGTAAACATCTCCGAGCGGTTCAGCCCGAAGGCGCGCACCCGG
The DNA here is from genome assembly GCF_051025295.1 of Candidatus Dedyshia acidiphila. Classification (NCBI taxonomy): domain Bacteria; kingdom Pseudomonadati; phylum Acidobacteriota; class Terriglobia; order Terriglobales; family Acidobacteriaceae; genus Candidatus Dedyshia; species Candidatus Dedyshia acidiphila. The sequence continues at coordinate 8,184 of NZ_JBMGJV010000031.1, forward strand.
ATCAGAACCTGTCCCGACTCAGGTTTGGGGATCGGCAACTGCTCGATCTGGAGTGCCTCCGGACCACCGGGTTGACGCAGGACAGCAGCCTTCATCGTGCTCATCAGGAAGATCTCCTTTTACAAACAGTGTTGTTCAGCTTCGCTGGATGTTGCTGATCGCCCCAGAGAGTGGATGCGGAAAGGTGTCACAACTGTGCAAAGATCCCGGGGACGCTAGCGGCCGACGCGCACCTATACTTGCGGGACGATGATGGGCAACGCCCTGCGCTTCCTCTGGAACGCCACGCGCGGTCACCGGCTCCGCCCGTGGCGCAGCGAGTACCTGCGCTGGCGCATCGAAACCTATTCCGGCCGCAGCGCGCACTCGATTGATGCACGCAGTTTCTTCGCCTTTATCTGGCAGGAGAAATGGCAACTGCTGCGCTTTCTGCACTGGTCGGGCCAACTGGGCCAACGCAAGCGCTAGCAGCACTGCTGAATTCGGAGTCAGACGGCTCTGCTGCTGCATCTGTACCTATCAGTTTGGCAGGGCAGGTAAAGCTGCTCGCCCGGCCCCCGGCGATAGATCCAACGACAAGAGGAGCAGAGCGCAAGAGCATGGCGGAAGCGACAGCCCCGACTACCGCGTGGAAGCCCAGGGCCAATCCCTGGGCGATTGCCGCAACGGTCGCAATGGCCGCGTTCATGGAGGTGCTCGACACCTCCATCGCGAACGTGGCGCTGCCGTATATCGGCGGTGGCCTGGGCGCCAGCCGCGACGAGAGCACCTGGGTGCTGACGACCTACCTCGTGGCGAACGCCGTCGTGTTGCCGATGGGCGGCTGGGCATCCAGCGTGATCGGACGCAAGCGCTTCTTCATGCTCTGCCTGATCATCTTTACGTGCGCGTCGGCCCTGTGCGGCATCGCACCATCGCTGGGCTTGCTGCTGATGTTTCGCGTGATCCAGGGAGCGGGCGGCGGCGGTCTGCAGCCCATGGCGCAGGCCATCATGGCCGACTCATTTGAACCGAGCAAGCGCGGCCTCGCCTTCTCGCTTTATGGCCTGGTCGCCGTGCTCGCACCATCGATCGGCCCCACGGTGGGCGGCTGGCTGACGGATAACTACAGCTGGCACTGGATCTTCTACATCAATATCCCGATCGGCATTCTGGCTCTGTTCCTTGTCAACAACATGGTTGAGGACCCGCCGTATCTCAAGCCAGATCGCGCCAACTTCTTCCGCGTCGACTACATCGGCGTCATCTTGCTGGTGGTGTCGATGGGCTCGCTCGAGATCACGCTTGACAAGGGCGAGGAGTGGGACTGGTTCGGATCGCCTTGGATCCGCTTCTACGCTCTGAGCTTCGCTGTCTCGTTCGCGGCGCTGATTTTGTGGGAGCTGCGGACCAAGCGCCCGATCATGGACCTGAGACTGTTCAAGTACAAGAACTTCGCCGTCTGCGCGTTCCTGATGCTGATCACGGGTGGCATCCTGAATGCGGCCACGGTGCTGCAGCCGCAGTTCACGCAGCAACTGCTGGGCTACACGGCCACTATCGCCGGGCTCGCGCTCTCGGGCGGCGGCCTGATCCTGCTGGTCGCGATGCCGCTCGCCGGACTCGCCGTGTCGCGCTTTCCCGCACGCAACCTGATCATCTTCGGCTTCGTGCTCTTCGTGCTCGGGTACACCTATTCGGCGACGCACCTGAATTTGGGGCTCAGCTTCGGCTTCACCTCGTGGCTGCGCATTGTGCAGATCTGCGCCATTCCGTTCGTCTTTATCTCGATCACGACCGCCGCGTACTTCGGCATCCCGAGTGAGCTGAACAACCAGGTCGCCGGCCTGATCAACTTCACCCGAAACATCGGTGGGTCCATCCTGATCTCGCTGACCGGCGCCTTTGTTACGGAGAGCGCGGCCTTCCACCAGGCCACCCTTATGCCGCATGTGGGCGCTACCAGTAGTGCCTACCAGCAACAGTTGCAGTCCGTGACCGGAGCCCTGACCCCGCACCTTGGTCGTGCGAACGCCATGTCCGGCGCGGCAGCCAGAATCTATGGGGCGCTGCAACAGCAGACCCAGGTTCAGGCCTATGTGGATGTGTACTTTACGCTGGCCGCGGCCTCGGCCATCATGGTTCTGCTCACATTCCTGCTCGACCGCAACGACCCGCGCAGCGGCCCCAAGCAGGAGATTGCAGCACACTGAAACCTGCCTCGGAAGACCCGCCCGGGCATCTGCCGAACGGCGGGGCATGTTACTCTGCTCTCATACACTTAGCGTGGATACGAAAAGAACAGAGCAGAGAGGTTAGCGTGCTGGCAACAGAGAAAAAGAGTGAAGTGATCTCCCGCTTCCGGACTCACGAGTCCGACACTGGGAGCCCCGAAGTACAGATTGCGATCCTCAGCGAGCGCATTGGCGAGCTGACGGAGCATTTCAAGACTCATAAGAAGGACCATGCCTCCCGCCGCGGGCTGCTGATGCTGGTCAGCAAGCGTCGTCGTCTGCTGAATTATCTGAAGACGAACGACTCAGTCCGCTATCGCGACGTCATCGGCAAGCTCGGCATCCGCAAGTAAGCGCGTCGCCTTGTCATCTCGCCACGCGTGCACCGAGAGAGCAGGCAGGGAACCCGGTTCCTTCGCCGCTCTCACCCTTCGTCCGCTCGCCTCTCTGGCTGAGCCGGCGCCGCGTGCTGCCCTCCAACCTGCGCCAGCGAAGCGATCGATCCCTTCCGGGGTCGATCGCCTTGTTGTGCGCCACGTGCTGCATCGCCGGGAGCGTCTCCTGCTCCTGCGCCGCACAGAAATGAGGAACTCATGAAGCAGGAAGTTACCGTAGAGCTTGCCGGCGGCAAGCAACTCACCTTTGAAACAGGCCGCATGGCCAAGCAGGCTCCAGGCGCAGCGCTGGTCCGCCAGGGCGACAGCGTTGTGCTGGTCACCGCAGTCGCGTCGGCCGAACCCCGCGAGGGCATCGATTTCTTCCCGCTCACCGTCGACTACCGCGAGTACACCTACGCGGGTGGCCGCATTCCCGGCGGCTTCATCAAGCGCGAAGGCCGTCCCAGCGAGAAGGAAGTCCTCACCTCCCGGCAGATCGATCGTCCGATCCGTCCGCTGTTCCCGGAGACCTTCCGCAACGAGACCCAGGTGATCGCGCTTGTCCTCTCCGCGGACAAGGAGAACGATCCCGATGTCATCGGCATCAACGGTGCCGGTGCAGCGCTGGCATTGTCTGACATTCCCTTCGGTGGCCCGGTCGGCGCAGTCCGCGTCGGTCGCATCGGCGATCAGTTCGTCATCAATCCGACCTACGCCGAGCGCCACGAGAGCACGATCAACATCATGGTCGTCGGCACGCGCGACGGCATCGTGATGGTGGAGAGCGGCGCCAAGGAAGTCAGCGAAGAGATCGTCGTCGACGCGATCGACTTCGGTCACGCCGAAGTGAAGAAGATCATCGCTGCCATCGACGAGCTGGTCGCGAAGGCCGGCAAGCCGAAGCGTGCGATCCCGGCGCTTGATATCGATCACGCCTATCTGTCGGAGCTCGACAACAAGATCGGTGCGCGTCTGCGCGATGCACTGGACACCAAGACACACGCGAAGACTGAAAGCTACGCGATGGTGAAGGCGATCAAGGACGAGCTCGCGAAGGAGCTGCCTGCCGATCAGCCGGATGCCAAAAAGAAGTTGAGCAAGTACTACGAACTGCTGCGCGAGACCATCTTCCGCGATCAGGTCACGAAGGACCGTGTTCGTCCGGACCGTCGTGCATTCGATGAGATCCGTCCCATCTCGATCGAGACAAGCGTGCTGCCCCGCACGCACGGCTCGGCACTGTTCACCCGTGGCGAGACGCAGGCCCTGGTCACCGTCACGCTGGGCACGACGGACGACCAGCAGCGCCTGGAGACGTACGAGGGCGAGCAGAAGAAGCGCTTGATGCTTCACTACAACTTCCCGCCATTCTCGGTGGGCGAGACAGGCCGCATGACCGGCGTAGGCCGGCGTGAGATCGGTCACGGCGCACTGGCCGAGCGCGCCATCTCTGGCGTGCTGCCGAGCCAGGATGAGAGCCCGTACACCTTCCGCATCGTCTCCGACATTCTTGAGTCGAACGGCTCTTCGTCGATGGCCAGTGTTTGCGGCGCAAGCCTTGCGCTGATGGATGCGGGCGTTGCGCTGAAGGGCGCAGTCGCTGGTGTCGCGATGGGCCTGGTGAAGGAGGGCGAGCAGTACGCCATCCTGACCGACATCGCCGGCGCAGAAGACCACTACGGTGACATGGACTTCAAGGTCGCCGGCACGCGCAATGGCATCACCGCGCTGCAGATGGATATTAAGATCAGCGGCATCACCGGCCAGATCATGCGCGAGGCAATGGAGCAGGCGCGTCGCGGCCGGCTCTTCCTGCTGGACAAGATGGATGCCGAACTGAACAGTGCACGCGAGACGCGCTCCAAGTTCGCACCGCGGATTCACACTCTGCAGATTCCGACGGACAAGATTCGCGACCTGATCGGACCGGGCGGCAAGGTCATCCGCGGCATCATCGATGCCACGGGTGTGAAGATCGACGTCGACGACACGGGCCGCGTGAACGTGGCCTCAAGCGACGAGGTCGGCCTGACCAAGGCACTGGGCATGATCACCGATCTCACGGCTGTGCCCGAGATCGGAAAGACCTACCTGGGCAAGGTGGTTCGCCTCGCCGAGTTCGGCGCGTTCATCGAGATCTTCCCCGGCACCGATGGCCTGCTGCACATCAGCGAAATCGCCGAGCATCGCGTCAAGGATGTGAAGGACGAACTGCGTGAAGGCGACCAGGTGATGGTCAAGGTGCTCGGCATCGAGGGCAACCGGATCAAGCTGTCGCGCAAGGCGCTTCTCAAGGAACAGCGGCAGAAGCTTGGCCTTCCCGAAGCAGACGCGGGCGGCAGTGACGAGGGTGGCGCAGCGCGTCCTCCGCGTCCGGAGCGCACAGAACGCCCCGAGCGCGCAGAGCGGTCGGAGCGGGTCGAGCGGCAGCCAAGCTCCAACGCCAGCACCATCACAATCGAAGGCGGCGACGAATTCGAAGAAGGCGGTGAAGACGGCGAGGAGTTCGACGAGGAGAACGAGCCGAACTTCAACCGTGCAGACGATGCAGCCGCACCGGCAGCTGCGCCGCGCAATGGCGCTCCGGCAGCAGCAGCGGGTGGCGATGCAGCACGCCGTCGCCGGCGTCGCGGCCGCGGTGGCCGTGGCGGCGGTGCAGGTGCCCCCGCGGGCGGTGGTGCCGGCGGTCGTCGCTAACAACAGCAGTCACTGAACGAGAACCAAACAAGGGCTACGCCTCACGCGTAGCCCTTGCCACATATGCGACCCTCCTCAAAGATCGGGTTCGTTGCGCTCGCGCTGCTCTGGGGTTCGGAGTGGCTGCTGGGCGCGCTGCTGCCCGCACCGCCTCCGCTGGCCGGGCTTGCCCTGCGTTACGGCATTGCTTCGCTGCTGCTTTTCCCATTCCTGCTGCACCGAGCACGCCGTTTGACCTTCGGGCGCGCGCTGCTGTGGCCGATGGCAATCGGAATCGGGCTTCTGTGCCTGCCACAGTGGCTGATCGTCCTCAGCGCGCAGCATCTCCCTGGAGCCTTTCCCATCGCGGCGCTCGCGGCTGTGCCCGTGCTGCTCGGGGCTGCAGGAAGACTTCAGCTTGGGACCGCGCTCTGCGGCTTCGCGGGTGTGCTCTTTCTGACCGGCGCTGCGCTGGAGCTTTCATGGCGCGAGGTCCCCTGGCTACTGTGTGCTCTCGCGGCCGCGGCAGTGCTGGCGGTTTCGCTGGTGCTGGCCGAATCGAAAGCCGCCGGATCCAGCGTCCTGCTCCTGCTCTGGAGCGGGACGACGGCATCGGCGATGGTGCTTGTACTGGCTGCACATCTTGTTGGCGAGCCGATCATCTGGTGCACGACGCTCGTTGGCGCCTCTGTAATCGGGGCCGTGCTGATGACGCTCGGCGGCTATGGTCTGTTTTTTGCCTTGCTGCCTCAACTCGGCGCGGCTCGGCTCAGTACCCTCACCTGGGCGCAGCTACTGGTCGCGACCGTCGAGTCGGCACTGATCGAACACATCCGGCCCACTTGGGAAGCGGGACTGGGAGCCGTGCTGATCGGAGCGGCGCTGGTGCTTGCCCTGCGCTCCGGTCCACCCGGGGACGACCTGCCCGGGGCTGGGTTGATACTTCAGATGACTCAGCGGTAACGAGTGGACCGCCCGCGGGCACCTTGGAGTACACTTCTGGCGTGGCAGCGTCCCTCTACATCGTCGTTGAAGGTGATGACCCCGGTTACGATATCTTCGTAAACGGCCGGGCGCTTGCGCGCAATGAAGATGCGCTCGAGAAGCTGGCGCATCGCCTCGGCGTTCGCCCAATTCTCGACTTTTTCTCCGCGGACGAGAACTCGATGGCCCTATTGCTTGAAGAGGGCGCGGGCGATCCGGAGTGGGCCAAGACCCTGCCGCCGCCGCAATGGTTTGCTCCTGAAGATGGTCTGATCACGGTTTGCACGCTCATCGATTTCCTGCGCGATCATCCGCTCGCCCTAGGCACCGAGACTGGCGAAGTGTTGAGGGAGACCGAGGAGTTCGAGCGTGTGCTGCGCAAGACAGCACAGCGCCATCTGCGCTGGCAGCTTGCTGTGAGCTGGCGCTAGCCGTTTGCAGTCCTTGCTACACAGTTCTTCCAGATCACTTCGAGCGATGCTGGCCTACAGCGCGGTGCTTGCGCCGATCGTTGTCTTCTATTCGCTTCTGGCGCTCACCGTTTCTGATCTGCCCTTTCTGGACGACTACCTCTCGGTCCTAAACTTCCTGAATGCCCATGTGGTTCTGCCCACGGTTGGCATGCGCATCGGACACCTGCTCACGACGCAGCACAATGAATATAGGCTCGTGTTTGAGAGCGCCATCTTCTGGCTGCAATATGACTTGATGGGTGGTGTGAACTTTCAGGTTCTGTGCGCGCTGGGCAACATCTTCGTATTGCTGATATTCGTGCTTCTGTGGCAGGTCTCTTTCCCTGGAACCAGCCAGGAGGTGCGGGCCATGCTGCTTGTGCCGGCGGCTTTCTTTCTCTTCCAGCTGCAATACGCATCGACACTCAACTGGGCGATGGGCGGATTGCAAAACCTCCCCGTCCTGTTTTTCGCATTTCTTGCGCTAATCCTGCTCACGCGCGATGGCTCACTCGATCAAACGCGAGTCTTCTTCGCATGCGCGGTGATCGCCGTACTGCTGGCCATCGCTTCATCCGGAAACGGCTTCATCGCCGGGTGTGTCGGCGGGCTGATACTGCTGCAGAGAAAGCAGCTTGCTCGCCTGTTGGTCTGGAGCGGCGCGATCGTCCTGGCGTTTGCGGCTTACCTCTATCGGTACGACTTCCACCTCGCACAATCTCACCCACCGAGAGGCCCAGCCCCATTTGCGGTTGTTGAGGCAATCCTTTACGCGCTCTCGTTTTTAGGCGCATCCGCAGCGAGAACGCAGTCTGCTATTCCAGCGACCCTGCTGGGAGTTGCGCTCTGCGCAGCCTTTGCGTGGATGACGCGGCGGCGGTTCTGGGAGAGAAACGCTGCTGTGTATTTCATCTTCGTCTTCCTGCTGCTCAGCGCGCTGGGCGTGGCGTTCTTGCGCGGACCAGAAGGGCTGCTTCAGAGTCTCGCATCCCGCTATCGCATCTACTCGAATCTTGCACTGCTCCTCACTTATGTCTTCGCCGCGAATGAGATCAAACGCACCCAGTCGAAAGCAAGCTTAAGAACCTTCCTTCTGCTCAGCACGTTTGCTGGAGTGGTATTTTGCGTAGCGAGCGACTTCGCCGGTTACCACTATCTGAAGCAGCGACGCGACGAACTCAGACTTGGCATGAGTGAGTGGCAGGGAAGTGGGGCGACTCTCGCTGTCGCAGGCTCGCCGGATGACATTTTGGAGCGGCATCGACGCGCGGGCATCTACCGGCCGATCCCAGGGGTCTTGAAGGAATCGGAACGGCTGGGCGTCTACTCGGTTCCAACTTCTCGGTAGGAGAGCTATTGCGGCGCGCAATAGCGCCTCATCAGCTCTTCCAAATGCCCATGACACGACGCAGCAGGATCAGTTCACCAATGTGATAACTGGTGTGCGCCGCAGCGAGCAGCACCTCCCGCAGCAGCGTCTCGCCCTTCTGGCCCCATGGAATCGTGGCGTACAGGTTGCTATCTGGAGATTTGACCAGCGACTCGAAGCTGGTCAGATCCGCCTCTAGGCCGGATACAGACCTCTCCCACGACTGGTCATCCGACGGCCTCGGCTGCTTTGGCCAGTAATCGTCCGGCCACCTCAAGTCGACATAGTCGGAGTTGGTAGAAAACTCCAGGAGGTCGTGCACAGCAATCCGCATGTGCTCGACCAGTTGCCAGGCCGAGTAAGGCAGCCCTGCGGGCTGCTCCCCGGTGCGTTCAAGCGGAAAGCCCTTGACTGCATCAGCAAACGTCGCATGCGCGCTACCACCCTTGAGCAGCGTCACCAACTGCATTCGTAAGACTGTCTCGTCTGTCTCCGCCATGGTTATGCTCGCCTCTAGCCATACGATGCATCGCCTATGCCATAGGCGCAGCTTTCTCAGAATGTCCGGTCGAGAGTTGCCGTCAGTTGGCGGAGGGAAGAAGCTGCTGGGAGGGCAGATAGGCTGCCTCCTCAGAGAGACCCGCGTTGCGGGAGCGCCGCGAGGCTTCCAGGCAAAGCAGAACATAGGCAGCGTACTCGTACCGGGGCTGGATCATCGGATTGATGGCCGTCATCATCAGGTAAAGCACGAGAAGATAGGCCGGGTTGTTGCGCAGCATCAGCTTGCGCGCGAGGAACAGGCCGACAAGCAGAGTGGTCAGCAGCAATGTGTGGATCTGCATGAAGATCTGATCTCGCCAGTTGAGGAAGTCCTCGAAGAAGTACTGGTAGATGAAGTAGTGCGGCGAAGCCCAATGCCCCAGGCAGTTCATGAGGATCTTCGGCAACACCACGAGAGGAAACCCGAAGACAGCCTGAATTCGATCCAGCAGAACGATGCTGCTTCCCTGGGCTGCCTGCGTGAGAAGCGCGGAGAAATAGCCCGGGACGAGCCGATAGACCACGCTGTAGCCGATAGTGAATGCCAGAACTGTGGCGGCCACTCCCCAGCCGCGACGGTTCCGGAACGGGCTCAGCCGTGATTCCAAGGCAATGTAGATCAGCAGGACCAGCACCTGCTGCCAGCGTGCGAACAAAGAAAACACGATCGCCGGAATCAGGAAGGCGAGGCGGAAACGTTTCGCGCGCGTGTAGCGAACGAAAAAGATCATTCCCGACAGGGCGAAGATCTCCTTGTTCAAAGTGATCAGCGCCGCGATCAGAAATGGGTTCGCCATCATCAGCAACAGGAAGGTGACCCGATTGAATTCCGGCATCGCGGCCAGAAGCCAGATACAGATGCCAAATAGAAGGCAATTTGAGAGCGCCACGTTGAAGTCGGTTCGCAGCACGACCGCCTGAAGAACCGGGCCAAGAAGATTTGCCGCGGCATCGGTCTCCGGGCCGGCCTTCTGGGTGTTCGCTCCCGCCCGGACGCCACTGGCGTGCCAATAGGTCTCGGCATCCGCAGCAATGGTGGGCTGGAGTGGAAAATTCGCGACTGGCGCGATGGTCTCAAAGAAGAGGAAGAACGAGAAGATCAGGTAGATGACAAGCAGGAAAAGAACCAGCCACACCCCGACTCTTCGCGGCGCGAAGAGGGCCGGCATATCGCCGTGGAGCGTCTCTGGCACACTTCCCATCCACATCATCTTAATGGGAATGGACGGCTGACTTCTGAGCAGGTCCTCGCTTAGCGGCTGGCGAAGATATTACCCAGACGGCGAACCTCCGCGCCGACGCCGCGCAGCTTCTCTTCAATACGCTCGTAGCCGCGGTCGATGTGGTAAACGCGATCGAGGATGGTCTCGCCCTCTGCCACCATTGCGGCGAGCACCAGCGAGGCGGAGGCGCGCAGGTCTGAGCACATCACCGCAGCCGAGGAGAGCGCCGTCTTGCCGCGCACCGTGGCGCTCCGTCCATCCACGCGGATATTCGCGCCCATGCGGGCCAGCTCCTGCACGTGCATAAAGCGGTTCTCGAAGATGTTCTCGATCACCACGGAGGCGCCCTCGGCTTGCGTAGCCAGCGCCATGTACTGCGCCTGCATGTCGGTCGGGAAGCCGGGGTACTCTTCCGTGCTCACGTCGGCGCCGCGCAGCTTGCCCTCGCTGCGCACGCGGATGGAGTCGCCCTCAATATCGAGCCGGACGCCGCACTCCTGTAGCTTGCTGATGACCGAGCCGAGGTGCGCCGGGTTGCAGTGCGTCACCTTCAGATCGCCGCCCGTGATGGCGCCGGCCACGAGGAATGTTCCTGCTTCGATGCGATCCGGATTGATCCGATGCCGCGTGCCGTGCAGCTTGTCGACACCCTGAATACGCATGGTGCTGGTGCCGGCGCCCTCGATCTTCGCGCCCATCGAGATCAGCATCGTGGCCAGATCGGTGACCTCGGGCTCACGCGCGCAGTTCTCCATCAGCGTTTCGCCTTCGGCCAGCACGGCAGCCATCAACAGGTCTTCGGTGCCGGTTACAGTGATCTTGTCGAACGCAATGTGAGCGCCCTTCAGCCGTTCGGTGCGTGCCTCCAGATAGCCGTGCTCCTGGGTGATGGTCGCTCCCATGGCTTCCAGGCCCTTGATATGCAGGTCGATCGGGCGCCCACCGATCGCGCAGCCGCCTGGCATCGCAACCCGGGCCAGCCCGGTGCGCGCCACCAGGGGCCCCAGCACCAGCGACGACGCACGCATGGTCTTCACGATCTCGTACTTGGCGACAGGATCAGACAGCAAACGGCAGGAGATCGCCGTGCGGTGCTGCGCACGTCCGTAGCCCAGTTCCACTTCGGCGCCCATCGAAACCAGCAGCTTGCGCTCGGTCTCGATGTCGCGCACCTGCGGAATGTTCTCGAGGATGACCTCGTCTTCGGTCAGGATGGCGGCAGCCATGCAGGGAAGAGCTGAATTCTTCGCGCCCGAAACGCGAATAGAGCCGAGCAGCGGATTGCCGCCGCGAATGACGAACTTTTCCATGACGACCGGAGACTCCTCGGAGCTTGACCACTGACGATTTCTCCCAGTGTACGAACGACCGCGCACGTGCTCCAAGCAAAGGAACGCAGGATTCCCGGGAAGTTGTAGCCGAATGTATCGGGTTAGTATCGGTCGCATCCACGCACATAGGCCTCCAGGGTCGCTGGAGGCCTATGCGGTGCACTTGCGCGAGGTAAGGTCAGAGCTCGAGGACGGTGTCTTCGATGGCCAGTCGGACGTTGCCGTCGGACTTGGCCAGGCGGCGGACTGCCTCCGGCTTGTCGACGCCAGCCTTCAGCATGACGAGGGCGATGGGCACACTTTTACCCGCGGATTTGATCGTCTGCACGGCCGTTTCCCGGTCCACCTTGCAGGCGCGCATCAGCACACCAATGCCGCGCTCGACCAGCTTGGCATTGTGCATGTGCACATTCACCATCATGTTCTCGTACACGTAGCCGAGCCGGGTCATCGCGCCGGTGGTGATCATGTTCGTGATCATCTTCTGCGCGGTCGCGGCCTTCATGCGGGTAGAGCCGGAGATCACTTCGGGCCCAACTTCGGCCACAATCGCGATATCCGCCACGCCGGAGAGCTCCGTGCCCTGGTTGCAGGTGATCGCTGCGGTGTAGGCGCCACGGGCGCGCGCGTACTCCACTGCGCCGACCACGTAGGGTGTACGGCCCGAAGCGGAAAGCCCGACCACCACGTCCTTGCGGGTGGGCCGGCGACGGGCGATGTCGCGCTGCCCAAGCTCGGGTGAGTCTTCGTTGACCTCGACCGCGGAGGCGACGGCCTTGGGACCGCCGGCGACGATGTACTGCACGGCCTGGGGCGGCGTTGAGTATGCGGGCGGGCACTCCGAGGCGTCGAGCGCAGCAATGCGGCCGCTCGAGCCAGCGGCGACGTAGATCAGGCGACCGCCATCGCGCAGGGCACGGGCGACGGCGTCGATGACCTGGGCAATCTCCGGAAGCGCCTTCTTCACCGCCCCGGCAATCTTGCTGTCCTCGTGGTTGATGATGCGAGCGATCTCAAGCGCCGACTTGGTGTCGAAACCCTGCGAGGCAGAGTTCGCGCTCTCCGTGAGCAGCTCGTGCATCTCACGCGCGCTCGGGGTGCCAATGGCCCCCTCGTCTTCCTCGTTGCTCATGCGTGTCGTGGGTGTCAGGGTAGCCATGGGTGTCGTGTCCTGCTCAACTCCTCCATTTTAACGCTCGCGTTACAAGGCGGATGCAGAAAACCGCGAGCCAGGGTTACCGCGGCGCTTCGCTGACAGATGCTTGGTACCGCCGGTCACCCGGACTGTTGGGATGCATTCTGCGTGCGAAGGATTGCATGGCGCACGGCATCATGAAAGCGTGGACGAAACGTTCGGATCGCCTGATTCATGCGGTCCGGCCACGTGCGATTGCTAAGCAGCGCGACGGCCACCTGAGCATGGCGATCGATCCACAGCGATGTGCCGGTAAAGCCAAGATGACCAATGGAATGCGTTGAGAAGAGCGTGCCTGAGGAGGAGGGCGCCGTGGGAGTATCCCAGCCCAGTGCTCGCGAAGAGTTTGCCGGCTCGCTCGAGCGCTGCGAAAAGAGGTCGATCGTTGATGGCGCGAAGAGTTGCCTGCGGTCATCGATTCTGCCGTCCATCAGCAGGCACGCAGCCAGACGCATCACATCCGGCACATTCGAGAACAACCCAGCGTGACCGGCAACCCCGCCCATCACGAAAGCATTCTCATCGTGAACCTCGCCCTGCACCACGCGATGGCGGAAGGTCAGATCGTCCTCAGTCGGCGGGATCGCACCCCTTACCTCTGATCTCGGACAGTACTGAGCGCTGCGCATACCGAGCGGCGCAAAGATCTCTCGCGCGCAGAACTGGTCGAGCGGCTCTCCTGTCGCGAGCTCCATCCAGCGTCCGAGCAGGATGAAGCCGAGGTCGGAGTATTCGGCACGCGTGCCCGGGTCCGCTGCCAGCGGCTCGTGTAGGCATGCCTCGATCAGATCCTCTCGCTCGCCCACACACTCAAACAGCCGCACATAGCCGGGCAGCCCGGACGAGTGATCGAGCAGCATACGGAGCGTGACGCGCGCGCGTCGCGGATCGCCCCCCGCGAACTGCGGAAGCCGCTCAGCCACGGGCTCATCCAGCCGCAGCGCTCCTCGCTCGCACAGCAGCATGGCCGCTGCTGTTGTCGCCATCACCTTCGTCAGGCTGGCGACATCGTAGACCGTCTCCGCGGTGACCAGCCGCGCGTCAGCCGCATAGGTGAATCGGCCGGCGGCTGCACTCCATTGCTGAAGGTGTCCATCCTCTGCGGGCCAGAGCACACCGTAGGCGCAGCCCGGAAACACTTGCTGCTCGATGGCCTCATCAGCGAGGGCAGCGGCCTCTGCGAACAGTGCGGACTCAGGCTCAGATCTGGACACGTTTTCTCCTGCCATCCTGCTCTCCCGGCGGTCGCGGGTCTGCAAACGACGACGTAGCTCCGCACATGATCTTGCCACGGTACGAGAGCGCTATCGACGAAGCCGCACGCTGCGTCTATAACGAGGTAAGTCAGCGCGGCAAAGTGCACAAGGACGAAGGACGTCGATGAAACGGACGATAGCAGGGCAGCAGAGAACGGAAGGCGGCATCAGCAGCGGCACTTGCTGGCGTCCCGTACTGGCAGTCACCGGCCTGTGCGCGGCGCTGCTGCTCGCGCCCGTGCTGGGAGCGCAGCAGCCGCTGCCCCGTGACCCGCAGCCGCTGCCACCGGCCAGCGCCCCGTCCGGGCTCTCCGCCGCACAGAGCGCCCTCAATGGCCAGACGTACACCGTGCCGCCCGGGACCAAGGTGCTGCTGTCCCTGAAGAGCGGGATCAACACGCGCACAGCGCGCGCCGGGGATGCGGTCTATCTGATCTCAACCTTTCCCGTCATCGTCGGACCGCATGTACTGATTCCGACCGGCGTCTACGTGCAGGGCACCATCGACCATGTGGAGCGGCCAGGGCGCATCAAGGGCCGCGCCAAACTGCTGATGCATTTCACCACGATGATCTTCCCCAATGGTCAGGTCATCACGATCCCGGGCACGGTCGACAACCTGCCGGGTTCGTCCGGGCCCAGCACCAAAGACAGCGAAGGCACCATCGAGCAGGCTGGCAGCAAGGGCAGGGATGCGGGCAACATTGCGCGCGGCGGTGTGACTGGGGCGACGGGCGGTGTGATCGGTGGCGCGGTGGCGGGTAGTCCAGGTGCGGGTGCGGCTATCGGCGGTCTGGCTGGTGCGGCGGGTGGCCTGCTCTACACCATGCTCACGCGTGGCGATGAGATTGTGGTTCCTGAAGGCACCAGTGTCGAGATGGTGTTGCAGCGTCCGCTGGTGCTCGAAGCATCACAACTGGACGGCATCAATGACGTGCGCGGAAATCCGCAGTACATTCCAACTGGGGGTCAGTCACAGCCTCTCCCCAAACCGGCCCACATAGTCTGCCCACCCGGCAGCCTCGGCTGCTCTTAATCCATGGAAGACGAGAGTCGAACCAACCTACAGGACCCGCACCCTCTCGATGGACGCTCGCGAGGCGCTCGCAGTCGCGCCGCTGCCATCTGGCTGCGGGACATCGTCATCTCGCTCGCGGTTGCATTTTTCGTTATCACCTTCCTGTATCAGCCAGTGCGTGTCGAGGGCACCAGCATGCTGCCCCGTCTGCACGACCAGGACCGCATCTTCATCAACAAGTTCGCGTACCACTTCGAGGACATCAGCCGCGGTGACGTGGTGGTCTTCTACTACCCGCGCGATCCCTCGAAGAGTTACATCAAGCGTGTCATCGCCGTCCCGGGCGACCGCCTGGTGGTTGAGGACGGGCGCGTTTACGTGAACGGCGTGCTGCAGCGCGAGCCATACGTGCCCGCGCGCTTCCGCGACACACGATCTGTGCCGCCGATCCTCCTGCCGACAAACAATTTCTACGTCATGGGCGATCACCGCTCCATATCGAGCGACAGCCGCGACTTCGGTCCGGTCGAGCGCAGCTTCATCTACGGCAAGGCCGCCTTTGTCTACTGGCCCACCGGCACCATGCACGTCGTCGAGTAGCGCCTCTTCACGCGTCGCACTGCCACCGAATCACAACACGCTGCCCGGCCGCCGGGAAAGTCGCGCGCAAACCTGCTACCATCGATTGAATCCACGCTATGGAGCTGCGATGCAGGCGATCCTTGCGCTCGAAGACGGGCGCATCTTCCGCGGTGAAAGCCACGGCGCGGCGGGCGAACGCGCGGGCGAAGTTGTTTTCAATACCTCGCTGACTGGCTACCAGGAGATCTTCACCGATCCCTCCTACACAGGCCAGATCGTTGTCCTGACCAACCCGCAGATCGGGAACTACGGCACCAACTCCGGGGATGCCGAAGCCCAGAAACCCTACATTGAAGGCCTGGTCACGCGGGAGTTCTCGCCCGTGAGTTCGAATTGGCGCTCCGAGCAGGTTGCCGACGAGTACCTGGAACGCTTTGGCGTGCCGGCGATCTCTGAGATCGACACCCGCGCCCTGGTTCGCCACCTGCGCACTTACGGCGCAATGCGCGGGGTCATCTCGACCGCCGACACCACTCCAGAGGCGTTGATCGCCAAGGCCAAGGCCTTACCGAAGATGGACGGCTGCGACCTGGCCAGCACCGTCTCCACGCCCGAGAGCTACGAGTGGACCACGGCGAACCCCGCGAACAACGTACCCGGCCTGCTGCCGGATGCGCCGGACTGCAACCTTCACGTCGTCGCGTATGACTTCGGCATCAAGCACAACATCCTGCGCATGCTCACGCGCGAGGGCTGCCGCGTCACTGTCGTCCCGGCGCGCACCTCGGCTGAGGACGTGCTCGCACTGAAGCCGGATGGCATCTTCCTCTCAAACGGTCCCGGCGATCCGGAGCCGCTGCACTATGCACAGGAAAATATCCGTCGCCTGGCCGGGAAGAAGCCGGTGTTCGGCATCTGCCTTGGCCACCAACTGATCGGGCTAGCGCTCGGCGGCAAGAGCTACAAGTTGAAGTTCGGTCACCACGGCGGCAATCATCCTGTGCAGCAGACCGGCACCGGCAAAATCGAGATCACGGCACACAATCACAACTTCGCCATCGATCCGGATTCGCTGAAACAGAGCGAGGTCGAACTCACTCACATCGACCTGAACGACAACACACTCGAAGGGCTGCGCCACCGTTCACTGCCCCTGTTCAGTGTGCAGTATCACCCCGAGGCCAGCCCGGGCCCGCATGACTCGCACTACCTGTTCCGCGACTTCCGGGCCATGATGGAGGAGCACAAGCGGTGAGCGCTCTGCCGGAGCCTCTTCGGTCTGCCACTGTTCTTGTTGCCTTTTCTGTCTCCGTTTTCGCCGCATCCGCGCAGGTGCGTGGATCGGATGCCGGTCTGCATTCTGGTCTCCCTGACAAGCCCGCGATGTGGGCGGTGACGCGCTGCCTGGGCTCTGCTCCGCAGCGGCCGCGACAGTTCTACGCGCGCGGTGGCTGGTATCCGACTGACAACGTCGAGCAGCAGATGCGCGAGCGTGAAGGCGCCATTGAAGCGATCGCGATGGTCTGGTCGCGCGCGGGCAAGCCACGGGCCATCTACCAGTGGAACCACGACGGCGAGTTCAATCGCGACCTCGTCGCCTGCCTCAGTCCAGAGGGCCGCGTCACGCATTCGGAGAGTCGCTACACACCCGGGGACTCCGAGCCCGACCAGCGCTGGATCTACATCCATGCGCTTGCCGTAAATCCTCACGGCGCCGAATTGCGCGGCACTGGCCGTTTCACCGATCGCCGGGGCCACCCCATGGGAAAGCCACACCTCACGCCGGAGGATCAGGACTTCATCAGCGGCGAGCGCGTCTACCACGATTTGTCGGAATTCGACTTTGCCAAGCTCCTCTCAGAGGAAGCTCGCGGGCAGCACCCGTAGGACGCACGAGAGAACATGCCACGCAGACATGACATTCAAAAGATCCTGGTGATCGGCTCCGGGCCGATCGTGATCGGGCAATCGGCGGAGTTCGACTACTCCGGCACGCAGGCAGTGAAGGCGTTGCGCGCTGATGGCTACGAGGTGGTGCTGGTCAACTCGAACCCGGCCACCATCATGACCGATCCCGAACTGGCCGATCGCACCTACATCGAGCCGCTGACGCGCGAGTTCGTCGAAGAGATCATCCGCGTCGAAGCCGAAATGATGGCCGGCGTGGACGGTAGGCGCAAGGGCAAGTTCGCACTGCTGCCGACTGTTGGCGGCCAGACCGCGCTGAACCTCGCGGTCGATCTCGCTGATGCTGGCGTGCTCGAGAAGTACGATGTGGAGCTGATCGGCGCCAAGCTCGACGCGATCAAGAAGGCCGAAGACCGTCTCCTGTTCAAGGACGCAATGCAGAAGATCGGCCTCGACATGCCCCGCTCCTCGCTGGTGAACAACCTGCGCGACGGCATGGACTTCGCCACGAAGATCGGCTTTCCCGTCGTCATCCGCCCGTCATTCACCCTCGGCGGCTCGGGCGGTGGCATCGCCTACAACCGCGAAGAGCTGATGGAAATCCTCTCGCGTGGCATCGACCTGTCGCCGGTGCACGAGTGCCTGATCGAAGAGTCCGTACTCGGCTGGAAAGAGTACGAGCTGGAGGTGATGCGCGATCTCGCAGACAACGTCATCATCATCTGCTCCATTGAAAACATGGACCCGATGGGCGTGCACACGGGCGACTCGATCACAGTCGCGCCTGCACAGACGCTCACTGACCGCGAATACCAGCTCATGCGCGACGCCGCGATCCGTGTAATTCGCGAGATCGGCGTCGAGACGGGCGGCTCGAACGTACAGTTCGCGGTCAACCCGCAGACCGGCCGCATGACAGTCATCGAGATGAACCCGCGTGTGTCCCGATCGTCCGCCCTTGCGTCGAAGGCCACCGGCTTTCCCATTGCGAAGATCGCGGCCAAGCTTGCGGTCGGTTATACGTTGGACGAGATCCCCAACGACATCACGCGCAAGACGCCGGCCTGCTTCGAGCCGACGATCGATTACGTTGTGGTCAAAATTCCGAAGTGGCAGTTCGAAAAGTTTCCGGGTGCCGATGAGACGCTTGGACCCCAGATGAAGTCAGTCGGCGAGGTCATGGCGATCGGTCGCACCTTCAAGGAGGCGCTGATGAAGGCGCTGCGTTCGCTCGAGACAGGCAAGCGCGTCGGCTCCGAGCAGATTGAGCCACGCCGTCTGCGTCAGCGCCTGGTCACGCCACAGCCGCAGCGGCTTGACTACATTCGCTACGCCTTCCGCACCGGTATGAGCGTGCGCGAAGTCGCGCGCATCACCACGATGGACCCGTGGTTCCTGCACCAGATCAAGGAGATCACGGACACGATCACGCAACTGGGCGAAGCCACTCTTGCGACCGTGGACGCCGGCCTGCTGCGTCGGGCCAAGCGCATGGGAGTCTCCGATGCACGCATTGCGGAGGTCTGGCATCTCGAGCCGGCGAGCGGCTTGCAGCAGGTGCGCGAGCTGCGAGCGAAGCAGGGACTGAAGCCGGTCTACAAGCTGGTCGACACCTGTGCTGCAGAGTTCGAGAGCGAGACGCCGTACCTCTACTCGAGCTACGACGAAGAGGACGAGGCGCCGCCGACCTCGAAGCGCAAGGTCATCATCCTCGGCTCCGGGCCAAATCGTATCGGGCAGGGTATCGAATTCGACTATTGCTGCTGCCATGCGGCCTTCGCACTCAAAGACGATGGCTACGAGACCGTGATGGTGAACTGCAATCCGGAGACGGTCTCGACCGACTACGACACCAGCGACCGGCTCTACTTCGAGCCGCTCACGTTTGAAGACGTGCTGTCGATCTACGAGCGCGAGCGCGCTGGTGGCGCTGACGTCAGCATGATCGTGCAGTTTGGTGGACAGACACCGCTCAATCTCGCCCTGCCGCTGAAGCGCGCTGGTGTGCAGATCATCGGAACCTCGCCAGAGTCGATCGACCTCGCCGAGGATCGCAAGCAATTCGGTGCGCTGCTCGAGCGCCTCAACATCCCGCAGCCTCCAGGCGCGATGGCCACCAGTGTGGACGAAGCACTCGAAGGAGCCGAGCGGGTGGGCTACCCCGTGCTCGTTCGTCCCAGCTACGTGCTGGGCGGCCGCGCCATGGTGATCGCTTACGACGCGGATGAAGTGCGCCGCTACATGGCGCAAGCGGTCGAGTATTCGCAAGAGCGCCCCGTGCTCATCGACCACTTCCTCGAAGCCGCCGTCGAAGTCGATGTCGATGCCCTCTGCGATGGTAAGGACGTGGTAATCGCGGGTATCATGCAGCACATCGAGGAAGCCGGGATTCACTCGGGCGACTCATCGTGCGTGCTGCCCGCAGTCGATCTCGCGCCGGATACGCTAATCACCCTGCGCCGCTACACACGGCAACTCGCGCTCGCGCTCAACGTTCGTGGTCTCGTCAACCTGCAGTTCGCGATTCAGCGCAGCCGCCAATCGGGTGAGCCGGACCGTGTCTTCGTCATCGAAGTGAATCCGCGCGCCTCGCGCACTGTCCCGTATGTCTCGAAGGCCACCGGCGTGCCGCTCGCGAAAATCGCCTCGCGCATCATGACGGGCAAGACGCTCGCTCAATTGCTGCCCGAGCAGCTTCGTGAGGGCCGCGACCTCGACCTGGGCCAGCACTTCTACGTGAAGTCGCCCGTGTTTCCTTGGAACAAGTTTCCCGGCGTCGACACAGTGCTCGGTCCGGAGATGCGCTCGACGGGTGAAGTGATGGGCGTGGCTGACAACTTCGGCGAGGCCTTCGCCAAGGCGCAGCTCTCCGCCGGGCAGCGTCTGCCGCTGCGCGGCACCGTCTTCTTCAGCGTGAACGATCGCGACAAGGAAGGCCTGGTCGCACTCGCACGCGACTATGTCGAGCTTGGATTCCGCCTCGTGGCGACGCACGGCACCGCGGACGTGCTCGAAGCGGCAGGGTTGCAGACCGAGCGCGTCTACAAGGTGAAAGAAGGCCGTCCGAATGTCGTCGACCTCATCAAGGGCGACGGCATCCAGCTCATCATCAACACGCCGCAGGGCCAGGACACATTCTTCGACGAGAAGGCGATCCGCCGAGCCGCCGTGATGCAGCGCATTCCGACCATCACCACAATGGCGGCCGCACGCGCTGCTGCCGAAGGCATCGCCGCGTTACAGCGCGAGGTGATCCACGTCGACGCACTGCAGCAGATGCACGCGGCACGCGCCGTAGGAGCGAGATAGATCATGCTGCTCGAGGGCGTCTTCGCAGCGATCCCCACTCCGTTCCACGGAGATGGGCGGCCTCACTGGCATCACCTGGAGCGCGCCGTCGAGCGCTACTGCCGCGCGCCCCTTGCGGGCCTCGTTGTCCTCGGATCGACCGGCGAAGCCGTGATGCTGAACGATGAAGAGACGCGCGTTGCGCTCCGCACGGCTGCCGATGCGGCTGCCGATGATCGCGTGCTCGTTGCCGGAGTCGGGCACGAGAGTCTGGCAGAGACCCTGCGCCGGATCGAAGATGCAGCCGCATTCGGTTACGATGTGGCGCTGGTGCGCACGCCGCACTTCTACCGCCCGCAACTGCGATCGCCGGAGATGCTGAATTACTACCGCATGGTGGCCGACCGGTCACCGCTGCCGGTGCTGCTCTACAGTGTGCCCACCTACACTGCCTATGAGCTGCCCCTCGAGGTCATCACCGAGCTCTCCGCTCACCCAAATATTCTCGGCATGAAGGACTCAAGCGGCAAGGCGGAGCGCATCGTAGCCATCGTCTCAGCCACAGCGCAGGCCCCGAAGCGTCAGGTGACCGTGACGAGTACATTTGCCGCGGTCACCCGGCGCATGCTGACTTCGCAGGCCGAGGCGGCCGGAGTCAGCGCCACGCTGCTCTCCGCAGACGCAGTGCTCACCGGCGGGGTCGTCGCCTATGCTGCGCCGCGTCCTGCTGCGCTCAAGACGCGCACGCGCGAGGTCGGCTTTCAGACGCTGTGCGGATCGGCGCAGACCCTGCTGGCCTCGTTCGACGCTGGCGCCAGCGGCGGCGTACTCGCCATGGCTTCGTTTGCACCACAGGCCTGCTCCGAGATCCATATGGCTTGGAAGGATCGCGATGCCGTGCTGGCTGAGGAAAAGCAGCAGCGAATCATTCCCGCTGCCAACGTGGTCTGCGGGCGCATGGGCATCCCCGGCATCAAGGCGGCGTGCGACCTGAACGGCTACTACGGCGGCTCTCCGCGGCTGCCGTTGCTGCCACTCACCGAACCCGAGCGCGTCGAGGTGGAGACGCTGCTCGCGGACATCCGCCAGTAGGGAACCACTCACCCGCTCTCCGCGTCCGCTCGCCCACGCGCCTGCGCAGTTAACCTCTGCTGTATGCGTGGGATGGACAGCGCTGACCTATACTCAAAAGATGGCGCAACCGCCGCTTCGCTCTTCAAAGCGCGCCTGCGTCGCATCCAGCACAGCGGTGCAAAGAGGAAGGAAATCCCCTCGATGGCAACAGGTGATCTGGCCCTGAACACGGAGCAGTCTCGCGCGCAAGCCGGGGCCTCCGACGAGGTCGTAAACGACTTCAGCATCCAGGTAGCGACCGTGAATGGCTCCGGCTCGCAGTCTGCGAACAACGTCCTGCTCAAATGCCTGTTTGCGATGGGCGTGCCTGTCAGCGGCAAGAACCTCTTTCCGTCCAACATCGCCGGCCTGCCAACGTGGTACACCATCCGCGCCAGCAAGCATGGCTATGTCGCGCGCAAGAAGGAGATCGACATCGTCGTCGCCATGAATGCGGAGACGGCGAAGGACGACATTCTCTCCCTGCCCGCCGGCGGCGTCGCCATCTACGAAGAGTCGCAGAACCTGCGTCAGTATCGCGACGACGTCATCTGCTACCCGGTGCCCTTTGACAAGATCACGGCCAGCGTGTGTCCTGAGGCCAAGCTGCGCAAACTGGTCAAGAACATGGTCTACGTCGGCGTCGTTGCGCAGTTGCTCGCGTTCGACCTGTCAACGGTCGAAGCCGCTGTGCGGCGGCAGTTCGCCAAGAAGCAGAAGGCTGCCGACCTGAACTGGGCGGCGGTGCAGGCGGGCTATGAGTACGCGAAGACCTCGCTGGTGAAGCAGGATCCATTCCGTGTCGAGCGCATGCACGCGACCGACGGCAAGATCATCATCGAGGGCAACGCAGCCGCCGCGCTCGGCTGCATGTTCGCAGGCGTCACCGTCGTCACCTGGTATCCGATCACGCCGTCGTCGTCCGTCGTCGAGAGCCTGATCGATCTGCTGAAGAAATATCGTGTCGAACCCAGCGGCAAGGCGACCTTTGCCGTCGTGCAGGCGGAGGACGAACTCGCCGCGATCGGCATGGTGCTCGGCGCAGCCTGGACCGGCGCGCGCTCCATGACTGCGACCTCCGGCCCCGGTATTTCGCTGATGGCCGAGTTCGCCGGCCTCGGCTACTTCGCAGACATACCGGCAGTCATCTTCGACATCCAGCGTGTCGGTCCGTCAACCGGCATGCCGACGCGCACCGCGCAGGGCGACATTCTCTCCGTCGCGTACCTGTCGCACGGAGACACGCGTCAGGTCTTTCTGCTGCCCGGCTCTGTGAAGGAATGCTTCGACATGAGTGTCGCCGCCTTCGATCTGGCAGAGCATCTGCAGACACCGATCTTCATCCTCTCCGACCTCGATCTCGGTATGAACAACTGGATGACTGAGCCGTTCACGTATCCGGACAAGCCGATGAACCGCGGCAAAGTATTGACCGCGAGCGATCTTGAGCGACTGGGTGAGTTCGCTCGCTACCGCGATTCTGACGGCGATGGCATCGGCTATCGCACGCTGCCCGGCACGGCTCACCCGAAGGCTGCCTTCTTCACCCGCGGCAGCGGCCACAATGAACGGGCCCTTTACACGGAGCGTCCCGACGAGTACCAGCAGCAGATGGAGCGGCTGCTCCGGAAATTCGACACCGCTCGCACACTCGTACCTCCTCCGGTGACGATTGCAAACGGCACGTCGAAGATCGGCCTGATCGCCTACGGCACCAGCGACTTCGCCGTGATGGAGAGCCGCGATCAGCTCCATGCCGAATACGGCGTTGAGACCGATTACATGCGGCTGCGCGCGTTCCCGTTCACACGTGAGGTGCACGACTTCGTCGCCTCGCACGATCGCGTGTACATCATCGAGCAGAATCGCGACGCGCAGATGATGAGCCTTTTGAAGCTCGATTTACCTGCCGAAGACGCGACCAAACTGCGCAGCGTGCGGCACTACAACGGACTACCGCTCGACGCGCGCAGCGTGACCGACGAGCTCGTCCTGCAGGAGGGAATCTAAAGCATGTCCACCACGCCCACCACTCCCGCACCCAAGGTCAATCGCCTCGGCCTGCCCATCCTTGAGTACCGCGGCGGCAAGACGAATTTGTGCGCCGGTTGCGGCCACAACGCCATCTCCGAGCGCATCATCGACGCCTTCTATGAGATGGGGATCCAGCCGGAACGCGTGATGAAGCTCTCCGGCATCGGCTGCTCGTCGAAGAGCCCGGCTTTCTTCATGAGCCGCTCGCATGGTTTCAACAGCGTGCACGGCCGCATGCCTGCGGTCGCCACTGGCACGCTGCTCGGCAACCACACCATGCGCGCGATCGGCGTCTCCGGTGACGGTGACACAGTGTCCATCGGCATGGGCCAGTTCACACACCTGCTGCGCCGCAACCTGCCGATGATTTACATCATCGAGAACAATGGCGTGTACGGTCTGACGAAGGGGCAGTTCTCGGCGACCGCCGACCTCGGCTCCACGCTCAAGACCGGCGTCATCAACGACCTGCCGCCCATCGACACTTGCACGCTGGCGATCGAGTTAGGCGCAACGTTCGTCGGTCGCTCTTTTTCCGGCGACAAGAAGCAGTTGCTGGCCATGATCAAGGCCGCCATTGCGCACAAGGGGACCGTGCTGCTCGACGTGATCTCGCCCTGCGTTACCTTCAACGACCATGAAGGTTCGACGAAGAGTTACAAATACATGCAGGAGCACGAAGAAGCGATCACCGAGGTCGGTTTTGTGCCGCACTTCGAGGACATCGCCGTTGAGTACGACGCCGGGTCGACCTACGACGTCGAAATGCACGATGGCTCACACCTCCGCCTGCGCAAGCTGCACGACGATTTCAACCCGACCGACCGCATCCACGCCGTCAGGGCGCTGATGGAGGCGCAGAGCCGCGGCGAAGTGCTGACCGGCATCTTCTACGTCGACACGCAGAAGCCCAGCTTTATCGACCTGCTCAACCTGGTTGATGAGCCGCTCGGCACGCTACCCGAGTCGCGCGTTCGTCCGCCGAAGTCAGTCCTCGACGAAGTCATGAACCGCATGCGCTGATCTGCCTTCTTGAAGAGCGAAGGGCCCTTGACAAGCAGGGCCCTTCTTCTTGCGTTAGCGTGACGCGGACTGCTGCTGCTGGAGTTCTGTCTGGAATGCAGCCTCACGTTCCGCAAGCGCAGCATGATAGCCCTGCGGATCGACCCAGGCCGAGACACCATCTTTGGGCACGCGCGCCAGCTTCGGCAGCATGTCGAAGTAAACGCCGTGCGCGCCGAGAAAGATGTCGCATGGCAGAGCGTGGAGCGTCCTGAACGTGCGCTCGAAATCCCGGGTGATACCCGGATACGACGCCGCCTTGCCCGTGCCTGCGACTAGCCGTACACCAGGATTCAGCGACCACCCGCCCACGATCACCACGTGGTACGTGTGTCCCGCCTCCCGGGTGTCGAGCGTCCAAGTGGTGCAGCCGCGCGTGTGTCCGGCCGTCTTGTGCGCAGTCAGGGTCGTGCCACCAAGCGTGACATGGTCACCGTCGTGCAGCACGCGATCCACGCGTGACGGAGCGAAGCGTGGGAGCGTCGGATCGAAATCGTGCGCCCCGCCGCTTTCAATGACTGCGGCATCGCCCGCCATCACCATCTGCTTTGCTCCGGTCTGGGCGACGACGGCTGCATCCCCCGCAGCGTGATCATTGTGCGCTTGGCTGTTGAGCAGGATTTTCGTGTCGCGCCAGCGGAAGCCTAACTGCTCCACGCTGTGACGGATCTGCGCTGGCGATGACGCCAGGTTGGCGTTGATCAGGATGTTGCCGCTCGGCGTGACGATCAGATACGACGCAAGATCACGTGAGCCGACATAGTAGAGATTGCCAGCAATATGGAAGGGCGAGAGCGGCGTCGTCCAGTCCGACGGGATCGCAACGGCGGGCTGTGCGACGAAGCCAAGCAGCAAGGCGAGCAGAGCGAAGAGCCTCATACTCGCACGCTATCGCAGCTTTGCTGTGGGGAGGAGCCGCAGGACGATAAATGTACCGGCAGGAGCAACGCGGCGTGTCTGGCCCTATGGGCCGCCCGAGTGTTTTTCTCTCGCAACGCAGACTCATGCGTCTCGCGAGAAAGATTCAATTTCTCAGGAGTGCTGCACGCGCGATAGGAGGATGAGAATCGATCCCAGGCAGGTACTCACGAAGGAGATGTGCCAGAACAGCGGAAGATCGGTCAGCAACGAAACAGAACAGAGCACGATGGACAGTTGCAGGCATAACTCCGCCAAGCTGGATAGATACGCAATGCGTTCCTGAAGCAACGACTGCTTCTCCAGCCCCTGCGCAGTGATCTGCGCGTCGTCGGAAATCTTCTTTTGATCCCCGCCTAATCGCTCGAACTCCTCGGCTGTCTTCGGATCGCGTGCCTGTTGCGCGAGACGCGCGTCCGCGCTGTAAAGACGCCAATTGCTATCACTGGAATGCACATAGGCCCACCAGTCGGCTGTCTTGGTTTCAATCACGATCTTTCGCGTATTTGCGGTGTTTCCGATCGTTGTCGCGATCGTCAACAGCACCGCTACGATGGCCGTCGTCAGCCCGATCCCTTTTCGCTTCTTGGCGAGCGCAGCCTCGGTGTGTTCCGCCAACTCGTGCATCAACATCGCTAAGCCTCACTCCGCGCACGATCATGTGACGCCGGGGAGGGCCAACCGTCTCCAGATCTCGGAGCGGCGTGGCGATCCTCCCCTGACGAGGCCGGGTGGGCGGACAAGGACCAGCCGCAATGCGGGATGTGGTTAGCCCTGTCGCTCGCCCGAGTGTTCTTCGCGCGCGCCAGGTTCGGGGAAGTCGGTGTCGTTGTCCTTCAACTCGGTGTTGTCCGTGCGGTGTTCGAGTTGCCCGGAGAGCGAAGGCTGCCCTTGTGACTCACCATGCGGTGACTCCTGCTCGACCACACCCTTCTGCTCATCGCTATCGTGACGTTTTGTCATGGCTGCATGGGATGTGTGCGGCTGCCGGGCTGTTGTACTGGATGCCTCTACTGGCGGTACGCGGTCGGCTTGGGAGCGATGCGAATGCCGAGACCGTTCAGCTTGCTGCGCGCCTCCGCAGCCTCGGGCGTCTGCGGATAGCGTTGGATCAGCGACCGCAGCTCCTGCGCGCCCGCGTCGCGCTGCTGGCTATCGAGCAGCGACTCGCCCTTGCGCAGTTGCGCCGCCGGCGCCTTCGGGTTCCCCGCAAACTGCTCGAGCACTACGTCGTACTGCTTCACGGCCTGCGCGTACTTGCCCTGACGGTACGCGATCTCCCCCATGTAGAAGTGCGAGTTGCCGGCCAGGTCTTCCTGTGGGTAGTACTTCGCCACGTCGCCGAACTCGTTGTTCGCCAACTCGTACTTGGCGGAGTTGTAGTCACGGAGGCCGGCCTGGTAGGTCTGCTGCAGCGGCGGTGCGAGAGCAGCATTGTTGGCGGCCGCGCCAGACGCCGGTCCAGCGGCGGGTGCTCCTCCCGGGCCTGCCGCGCCTGCGGGTGGCGTGGCGTCGGCTGCACCGGGTGCCGGGGCAGCGCTGCCGCCCTGGTTCTGCACATTCTGCAACTGCGCCTGCATCGATTGCAGCGTCGTGTCCAGCTTGCCGATGCGCGTCTTCAGCTCATCCACCGAGTCGTTCAGTGCCTGGATCTGCCCGGAGAGCTGCTGATTCTCGTTCTGCGAAGAGACGGCCTGCTGCACGGCGTTCATCTGCGACGTGACCTTGGCGATGTTGTCCGCGTTCTGCTGGACGATGTGGAGCAGAACGCCCATCCGTTCGTCGTTCGACTGCTTGAGTTGGGTGATCATGTCCTGCAGCTGCGAAACCTGGGTCTGCAGCTCGATGATCTCCTTGGCGACCGCATGCGCCCGCGGCGGCAGGGCAGTAACCGTGATCAGAAAAAGGGCAGCGATGGAGAGAAACTTCTTGCGCATGGGGTGCCTCGACGAGCCGTTGCTGGCCTCATTTTAGACGGTTTGCGCAAAGGAAAGGGGCAGCAGGACCGGTAAGGTCACGCTGCCCCTTGCTTACTTCGGCACGAGCTGGTTCTGAAACGGGCCCGGGTGACCGGCCGTCCCTCTAGCGATCGACCGTGAAGCCGGCGCGCCGGTTCTGCTGGTAGCACTGCTCGTTCGACTCGGTGCAGAACTGCTTCTCCTTGCCGTAGGAGACAGTCCGGATGCGATCCGGGCTCACGCCGGCCGCGATGAGTGCCTGCTTGGCGGCATTGGCGCGGTTCTCGCCAAGCGCCAGGTTGTACTCTGTCGACCCGCGCGCATCGCAGTAGCCACCGATCACGATCTTCAGCTTTGGGTGCGAGGCCAGGAACGCAGCGTCCTTTGACACGACGGTCTGCGACTGCGGGTTCACGTCGTAGCTGTCGTAATCGTAGAAAATGTCAGTCACGTTGCTGTGGAAGGTCGCATCGTCGACCGTCTCACCGTTCAGGTCGCCGCTGGTGGCCGAGCCGCTGACCGTGACGTGCGCCGTCGCGTCCGTCGAGCCTCCGGGGCCGCGCGCCACGAGGTGATAGTCGGTTGTCTGGGTTGGCGAGACGTTCTGCGTGCCTGAGGAGGGAACCGCGCCCAGGCCGTCGATCGAGACATCCGTCGAGTCCGTCGTCTTCCACGCCAGGATCACCTTGTCGCCCGGATTGATGCTGTTGGGCGTGGCTGTGATCGTCGCCGTAGGCGCTGTGCCAGTCTCCGCCGCAGAGGGCGGCGGCGGTGGTGGGGGCGGAGCCGCTTTCTTACCGCAGCCGGCGACGGCCGCGAACACGATCACGGCCACGCAGGAGGCGGCACGGCGGCGCAGGTTCCAGGTACGAACGGGAAGCGGATTCACAGTCTTTCTCCTCAATCAGGCAAACATTCGCGCAACGGCGCCGGTTTCAGCGGGAGAACAAAGCACGTCTCCAGCCTGACCCAGTCGGTTGCACCGGATGGAAATGGGCAGTCTCGAACAGCTTACCGGAGCAGGAAGCGTACTCACGCTTATTTCCAGCTCCAGTCGGGCATGGTGTTATTTCCTTCGTGAGTCAGCGCATGCTGCTGCGTACCATCGGCCAGCATGGACCAGATCTCGGAGCGGTGATCCTGCTCGCGCTCGAAGACAATGTGTCGGCCATCCGGCGCCCACGACGGGAAGTCGTTGCGGCCGGCCTCGTGCGTCAACTGCACCCAGCGCTTGCTGGCGATATCCATCACATAGATATCCTGGCTGCCTGGCGCGCCCGGACCGTACTTGCGATCCCACGCGAAGACCAGGAACTGGCCGTTCGGCGACCACGAAGGCGATGTCGCATAGCCGCCATCGGTGAGCCGTTGTACGTTGGCGCCATCCGAATCCATGACGTAGATCTGGGGCAGGCCGGTGCGGCCGCTCACCCACGCAAGCTGGTTGTTTGTCTTCGGATTCCAGCACGGTGACACATCCGGTCCGCGGAAGGTGGTCACGCGATGCGCGCCGCCGCCGCTCGCGTCGGACACCCAGATCTCCGGGTCACCCGATTTATCTGACGAGTAGGCGATCTTCGAGCCGTCGCCCGACCAAGCCGGTGAGATCGTGGTGCCGCCGGGTGACGGGAAGCTTACCATCCGGCTGAGCACGACCGAGAACATGCGAATCGTCCACCCCGTCTTGCCGAGTGAAGCGAACGCCACGCGCGAGTTATCCGGTGACACCTTGGGCGACAGCGAAAGCTCACCCAGGTGCGTGATCGCGTGCTCGCCCTGGCCGTCGTAGTCCATCGACCAGATCTCCTTCACGCCGGAGCGTGAGGAGACGAAGTAGACCTTGGTCTCGGCAATACCGTTCACGCCGCCGCCGAGGCGCAGAATGATCTCGTCGGCGAACTTGTGCGCGATCATCCGCGCGTTGTCCTGCGTCGCTACATCGCCATACTGCTTGCCGACGATCGCTGGAGCGCCAGCTTCTTTCACGTCGATCAGGAAGCCGCTCACGTTAATGCGGCCGCCTGTCACGGCGAGCGAGCCCAGCGCGAGCATCGCGACATTCGCAGGCGCAGCCTGCCACTGCGGCAGGTTCACCTCGGCCGGCGTGGCGGGCGTGGCCGCAGGCGCCAGGCTCTTCGACACCATATCGAAAATGCCGGCGTTCGTCAGGTCGTTATAGAGCGTGTTGTCGAAGGTGGTCTTCAGGACCGGCGTCTGCGGATCGGCCGAGGTCGGCTTGAAATCGGCCGCAGCCATGCGGATCTTCTCGACGCCGAGGTTTGAGCCGGTTCTTACCCAGTCCTGCGCACGGGCCAGCGGAGAGGAGAGGAGGAGGAAGGACCCAAGGGTGAAAAGAAAAAAGCACCGCAGTGGTTGCGTCGTTCTGGATGTAGGCACAGTGGGGGTAGTCTCCATTACCGACCGGTGAATTCACAATAATAAGACACCTGCAGCGTAGACCCGGAGTATGCAGACGGCAATGGCCCATAACTGTCAACCCGCTGCACGGCGCGCATGCATGACTGATCGAGCGAGGCAGAGCCGCTCGATTCGCCGACCTTGACCTCCGACGGCGCGCCATCGCGCGACAGGGTGAAGAAGATATAGGCCTTGGTGCCGGCAGGGGTCGATGGATCGACCTCCTGCTTCAACCAGTTCTCCTGGGTCTTGCGCTGAATGATGGCCACATAGTACGGAAAGCGGAAGCCGCCGCCGCCTGCTACCGAGACGGGCGCGGATGGCCCCTGCTGCTGCGGCGCGGAAGACTTGGGCAGGTTTGCTGCCTGCTGTTCGCCAAACTGGGCGCGGTCCTTTGGCTGCTGCTGGGGCTGCGGGTGCTTTTGCTGTTGCTGCGGCACCGGTGCCTCTTTCTTCGGCGGCTCCTTCTTCACCTGCTGCTTGGTCGGGATCGGGATCGCCTTTAGATCGGGCGCAGGCACCGTCTCTTCCTTGGCGATGGCCGGGGCAGGGCTGGGCGACTCGGTTGCAAGCACGTTGTCGGTCGGCTTCTGCGTCTGTGGCAGCGGGATGGACGGCGCATTCGAGACGAGGTTCGCCTGGATCGAGCCGGCGTCGATGTTGTTGCCCCACTCGTTTCCATGCACGCGTCCATGCAGCCAGACTGTCGCGGTCAGGCCGGCAGCGAGCAGCAGGTGCAACAGCACGGATTCGGCAAACGGCCCCGCCAGCGGGGACTTGCGCTCATACCGATCCTCGACATCCATCGGCATACGTTCTATTTCGCCGCAGGTGCGTTGGTCAGCGGCTGGGTCACGATCGACACATTCGTGATGCCGGCCTGCTTGACGGCGTCCATGACGGAAGCGAACGCGCCGAAGGGCACGCGCTCATCGGCGCGCAGATAGATGATCTGCTTTGACGGGTCGGCGTCCGGATGGCGCAGCCGCGCGGGGATGTCGCTGACATTGATCGGATGATCACCCAGGAAGACCTTCTGGTCGCGATCGATGGTGATAACTTCGCGCTGCTCCGTGGCTTCACGCACGGTGCGCGTCTTCGGCACAGCGACGTCGATGCCGGACTGCAGCACTGGCGCGGTCAGCATGAAGATGACAAGCAGCACCAACACCACGTCGACAAGTGGCGTGATGTTGATGTCGGCCAGCGAAGACTGTGTGCGGCCACCGGCACTAGTAAACGCCACGGCCGGTCTCCCTCAGGTTGTCGCGCTGCTCCGCGCGGTCGCGCTCCAGCGGGTCCTGCTGCGGCCGGAGCGTGATCTCTTCCATGCTGTTCAGCAGTTCGCGGGCAAAGTCATCCATGCGCGAACCGAACTCGCGAATCCGCGCAGAAAACTGGTTGTAGGCCACGACTGCGGGAATTGCGACAAGCAGGCCGGCTGCGGTGGTGATCAGCGCCTCCGAGACGCCCGGCGCAACCGCGCGCAGCGTGGCTGCGCCTGCCGTGCCAAGGCCGCGGAACGCATCGACGATGCCCATGATCGTGCCGAACAGACCGATAAACGGCGAGATGGAGCCAATCGTCGCAAGCCACGTGAGCCGCTGCTCCATAAAGGTCAGCGCTTCGCTCGAGGCCGATTGCGCCGTGCGCTCGAGCGCGGTAATGTTGCGCGGCGGACCGAAGCCGCCGGTCTGCCGTCGGTACGTTTCGTAGACCTCGTCGAAGACGTTGACGAGCGGGCTGGGCTTGAACTGCTCGGACACCGCGCCGATCTCCTGCAGGCGCGCAGCCTTACGGAAGGCGCGCAGGAAGGCGCGGCTCTGGTTCTTCGCCTTGCGGAAGCTCAGCCATTTGCCGAGGATGATCGCCCAGGAGAACAGGCTGGCCACCGCGAGCAGGCCGAGCACGGTGAGCGCGACAGCGCCGCTCGAGCGCAGCATCGTCAGCAGCTCGTTGCCACCCGTCGCAGGCGTCGGCACCGGCACGCCCTCACCGTCGCTCTGGAAGAGCAGAAACAGGGTCAACAAAAGTGTGTGGGCTGTCATCGGTGGCTCAGCAAAAGGGTAGCAGGAACAGGGGTGCGCGGATAGGGACACAAGTGACCAAAGGGTGACGTCCGTGTGGTGCGTAGATTGACACCCGGTCAGCCCGTCCAGGTCGTTTCGGGTGCAGGAGGCTGCGGCCGCTCTCTGCTATGCTCGCCAACGAGCCACCCTATGCTGCTGGAGTTGCGAGCGGAGAACTATGCCGTCATTGATCACACCGTGGCGGCGCTCGGACCCGGGCTCAACCTGCTGACAGGCGAGACCGGTGCGGGCAAGTCGATCCTGGTAGACGCGCTGGCCCTGCTGCTGGGCGGCAAGGCATCGAGCGACGTGGTGCGGCATGGAGCCGATCGCGCCGTCATCTCCTGCGTCTTTGAGTCCACGGAAGAGGCCGAGCGCGTGCTCGCCACGCACGGCATCGATCCCGGCGACGGCGAGATCCTGCTGCGGCGCGAGATCGCCGCGAGCGGCAAAGGCCGCGTCTTCGTCAACAGCCAGCCAGCCACCGCCGCGGTGCTGAAACTGCTCGCCCCGGAACTGGCGCTGATCCACGCACAGTCCGAGACGCTGGCCGGCTTCGACGGCGCGCAGCAGCGTGGGCTGCTCGACCGCTTCACTGCGCTCTCGACCGAGTCCGTGAGCACCGCCCACCACGCATGGCGCGAGCTTGCGGACCGTTTGCGCGCGCTCGAAAGCGACGAGCAGGAGCGCCTGCGCATGGCCGACCTGTGGCGCTTCCAGGCGCGCGAGATCGACACGTCCTCACTCAAGCCTGAAGAAGACATCCAGCTCGAGTCGGAAAAGCGCGTGCTTGCCAATGCAGAAAAGCTCTATGGGGCGGCGATGAGCGCCTACGACGAGCTCTACGAGGGCAGTACCGCTGCCGAGGCGACGCTGCGCGCGGCGCAAAAGCACCTCGAAGAGCTGGGCCGCTACGAGCCGCGCTTCCTCGACGCGGCACACCAGGTGGCATCGGCGCGCGCCACGGTCGAAGACGTCGCTGCAACAGTGCGCGATTTCGGCGACGGGATCCAGGCCTCTCCCGAGCGCCTGGGTGAGATCGAAGACCGGCTGGCGCTGCTTGATCGATTGAAGCGGAAGTATGGCGCAACCATCGCGGACGTGATCGCGTACGGCGAAGAGGTCACCACGAAGCTTGGCGAGATCGATAACCGCGATGCCGTCCTCGCTGAACTGCGCAAACAGCTCGCGCGTGCGGCCGAAGCCTATTGCCGCGAGGCGGAGGCGCTCACCGCCGCTCGTGCCGCAGCCGGAGAGCGGCTGGCACGGCTCGCGGAGAAGCAGATCAACGATCTTGCGATGAAAGCGAAGTTCCGCGTCGACGTCACGCCCGAGCGCAACGAGAGTGGCTGGACCGCGCAGGGCTGGGATGCTGTCGAGTGCCAGATCGCGACCAACCCCGGCGAGCCGATGAAGCCACTCACGGAGATCGCCTCCGGTGGCGAGATGAGCCGCGTGCTGCTCGCGCTCAAGGTCACCGTCGAGGATGGCGCCGCCAAGGCGCTGAAGGGCAAGCGCCGCACACTGCTGCCGCGCACGCTCGTGTTCGACGAGATCGACATCGGCATCGGTGGCCGGGCAGCGGAGGCTGTTGGGCAGAAGCTGAAGACGCTCAGCGAATCCCAGCAGGTGCTCTGCGTCACACACCTTCCGCAGATCGCTGCATTCGCATCGCAGCACTTTGCCGTCGAAAAGCGCGAGGAAAAAGGCCGCACCCGCACCGCAGTGCGCCGCCTCGAACCGGAGGAGCGCGTCGAAGAGGTCGCCCGCATGCTTAGCGGCGCGAAGCGCTCCGACACCTCCCTGCGCCACGCCGAGCAGATGCTCGCCGAAGCAGCAGGGAAGTAGTCTGAATAACGTCACCGGTGACGGATCAGCACACGGAATCCTGGTCCGTTGAGTGTGCGCTAACCACACATAAGGGGCGCAGCCGAAGCTGCGCCCCTTGTGTAGCGGTTGCGGTTTACTGGCAGTTGCTCAGCTTCAGCGTGCCAATACGTGTGTGCCAGTTGAAGGTGCCGTTCGCGGTCAGGTACTCGTTCGTGTACCAGAACGTGCAGTCATCCACCGGATCAACGGTCATCGCACTGTAGTCGCCCCAGCGGTTCAGCGTCCGCTGCTGCGCGCCAGTTCCGGTGATCAGCACATGCTCAGAGCCAATCTTGCTCAGCGCATCTCCCGGTGTGCGGTAGGAGTAGCTGATCGAGGGATAGGCAGAGCTGCTCGAGGTGCTGTAGCCGAGCGCGATGTTGCCGAGTTTGTCTGCGGCGATCGAGCCCATCCAGCGGCTCAGCCCATCGTTCGGCGCATACGTGGATGCCTGGTAGACCGTCACGCCAGGTGTGCCGGTCGATGGACGAAGCTCATACCAGCGTGCGCCGGCGGCTGCAGAGCCCGGGTTGACCGAGTGGTTGACGAACAGCGCCTCGTGACCATCGGAGAAGTGCCGGTAGGAGAGCCGGTACATCAGCCGATCGGCCAGCGAGTCGAGCTGCTGCCGTGTGCCCGGCTGCGGAATGCAGGTGCCGCCAGAGCAGGCTTCGCTGAAGGCCGGCACTGTCGTGGCATAGGGACCGGCGAGCTGCGCGTTTGAGGTGGTCGTGAAGTCTGCATGGAAGCGCCACGTATTCAGCACGTTGGTGCCGAAGTTCAGGAAGAACTCGTCCTCACCGGCAGACGGGGCCGTGCTGCCGTCCACATCGGCTGGAAGGACGCCACCGTAGCTGTTGGAGAGTTGGAAGCACTCCTGCGCCGCCGCCGTGCCTGCACGCATCGCTGCCCCGTTGTAAGCGCAGATCCCCGCACCGGCGAACGTGTTGCCGCTGAAGTTGTTATAGGTCGCGTAGTAGACGCCGTTGAAGACGCCAAACTTCGGATAGTCGTTGAAGTACTGCTGCTGGTACGCGTAGACGTTGTACGCGCCAGTGGCGTCGCTGGTCTTGGACACGGCGATGCACTGCCAGTAACCGACCGAAGCGCCGTTCGTCACCGAGAACTGCGTCAGGATCCAGCGGTTGTTGGCCTTGTCATACTGGGCAATCGGATCGCCATCGTTGTTCACGGCGCAAGGATGGCTCGCACCCAGCGACTGGAACAACTGGTTGCCGGCGACAGGACCTTCCAGCAGTTTCCCGGTCTTGTCGAACACGGCAAAGGACTCATTTACCCACTGCACATACTGCGTCGCGCCGACCGCGCCGTTGGTGTCCGGCGGCGCCGAGTTGACGCTGAAGCCGGTGAAGCCATTGCCCAGTCCCTCGAAATTCAACCCGCCAGCAGCCAGTGTTCCCGAACTGATGAAGGCGCCACTCTGGAGCGCACCATCTGCCGAACCGCTGCCACTTACTGGCCGGCTCTGGCCGCCGGAGCCGTGGAGAAGGCGCAGCGGCTTGTCGTCCTTCGGCCCGCTGGCCTGGCCTTTGCGCATGCCATGCACCGTGATGGAGGTTGCGCTCGCTCCGTAACTCACGCTCGGATTGGTGAGGATGACAGGGCCGCCGGTGTTCGGATTCTCTGCGTGAGCTGTCGCCAGGGTGGCGGAAAAGGTCAATGCGGCCAGGGCCGACATTGCCATCGTCGGCCACGCATGTCTGCGCCCGCGGGGGGAGTGGATGAGGTTCAGGTTCAAATGACACGCTCCAGGTACAGTTCGTCTCCCGCCAGGGCGGGGGCCCAGAGGAGATAGCAGACTCCTCGGCAGGTGCCTGACTGTACGCCGGGCGTGCAGCGACATACAACCCGGCAAGCACCTTTTGCGGCGATTGATTCCGAAATAGAGCATAAAGTCGTGGTGCCGAACATCTTCCGGGTGTACAACTGAGGCCTCTCCCCTGCCTGCCGCCTATGAAGATCGTCTGCTCCCGGTGCAGGGCCATCCTGCCATCCGGTTCCGAGTATTGTCCGGAATGCCGCCGCGCCCCGGCGGAGGAGACGGTTGTGCCCCCGGCCGAGTCCGTGTGGATTCAGACATTTACAAGCGCACCGGTGCGCACCCGAGCGCACCTTCCACTGATCCTCGCCGTCCTGGTGATCGCCACGGGCGCCACCGGGTCAGGGATTGGCTACAGCTTCCTGCATCGCCTCAACCCGCGCTCACCGCGTGAAATCTTCGCGGCCGAGGTCCAGAATGGTCGCCTCGCCACGCCTGAGGCCTTCGAGGCTCACTGCGGTCTGCCGGCGCAGGTGGAGCATATCGGGGAGCGCACCATCCTGCACTACGCTCCCGGTGATCGCCGTGTCTCGTTCGCCCCCGGAAAGCCGGTCGATCTCGGCGAAGCCTCCCACCACCCCGAACGG
Source organism: Candidatus Dedyshia acidiphila (assembly GCF_051025295.1). Taxonomy (NCBI): domain Bacteria; kingdom Pseudomonadati; phylum Acidobacteriota; class Terriglobia; order Terriglobales; family Acidobacteriaceae; genus Candidatus Dedyshia; species Candidatus Dedyshia acidiphila. The sequence continues at coordinate 44,464 of NZ_JBMGJV010000031.1, forward strand.
GCGTACGAATGGCTGCACTGCGACGGTCAGTTCTAAAACGTCGCTGCTCGCGCCACCTCTTCTCCAGACTGCAACGACTTCCAGCACCTGCCGGGACAGAACCGGCCTGCTTTGTCACAATGGGCCATGGCGGACACCCGGCAGCGTCGCTTGATCGAGGCGCTTGAAGAGAACTGGCAGGCCGAGATGACCGGCTTCTACACCTACAACGCATTGGCCGAACGCGACGCCGATCCGCGGCGACGCAGTGCCCTACGGGGGCTAGCCCGGGCAGAGAAGCACCACGCCGACATGTGGGCTGGACGAATGACGGAACTTGGCGCAAGAGTTCCGGAGTACCGCGGCACTCCCACCGGTGAGGCAGACACGTTGAGCGCACGCATCGGCGGCGACGCGCTGTCCCTGCGCCGGCTGGAGCTCGAAGAGAGCCGCGACATCGCCAAGTACGGCAAGCAGTTGCGTGATCTTGGAGATGAGCCGAGCATCGCCATCCTGGAAGAGGTGGTGGCCGACGAGCAGGAGCACTACCACGTGCTCGGCAGCCTGATCCGCGGGGTGCGCCCGCATCCGCAACTCAGCCCGGAGGAGGCGCAGCGTGCGCTCGAGGAGCTGATCTCCGTCCGCGACCGCGGCCAGCCGCGCGCCGCTAGCTGGATCGGCGACGCCATCTACGGCGTGAACGACGGACTGGGATCGATCTTCGGCATTGTGTCTGGTGTCTCCGGCGCAACGCTGGGCAACAGTCGGTTTGTGCTGATCGCTGGACTGGCCGGCATGATCGCGAGCGCGCTCTCGATGGGGTCGGGCGCGTACCTTGCAGCTAAGAGCCAGCGCGAAATCTACGAAGCGGAGTATGCCCGCGAGAAAGAGGCCGTCGCGCTGAACGAGGCCGAGGCGCGCGAGCTGCTCTCGCTGACTTACCAGGTGCGAGGGCTGAGTTCGGAAGACGCCGACCGCTTTGTCGAGCACATGGCGCGCGACAAGAAGCGGCTCGTGGACGCACTGGCGCGCGAGCGGCTGGACACCACGGAAGAAGGCCTCAGCAAGCCGTGGACCTCCGCCATCTCGGGCGCGCTCTCGACTGCCGTAGGTGCCTTTGTTCCGGTCATCCCGTTCTTCTTCACCACCGGAGTGAAAGCGGTCGTCATTGCTGCCATCGTCTCGTTGGTGGCTCACTTTGCGGTAGGTGCGGCCAAGTCGCTGATCACCATTCGTTCCTGGTGGAGCAGCGGCCTGGAGATGACTTTTGTCGGCGCGATCGAGGGCGCCGTCACCTACGCCATCGGGGTCGGGCTGGGCAGGCTGGGAGCCTGAAAGGGAGCAGATCTGGCCAGCAAATCGGATCTGCCACAGTGACCTGTACAAAGCAGCTCAGGAAGCGGCTGTGCACAGTCTGGGAACGCACCCACTAGGTTAGTACCTAGTAGCTAGCGATGTTACCGATGACCTAGTTTCAGCACATCGTCATCTCCCCACTGGTGAGCTATATGGAACTCTTCCCTAGGAGTCAAAGACCGCCCGTTTGCGCTGCGACTGGGTCTTCCAGCGCGCTGCTGGATGCTCCCTCCTCCACCGACCAGCAGACCGGCCTCGATCGCCTGCCTCCGCTCCTGGCGCCCTCGCCGCGTCGCATTCTCCTGGTGGACCGGGACGGGGACACGCGCCGGCTCGCCCGCTGCTTCCTCGAGTCGGAAGGCCACCTCGTCTTCAGTTGCGGCGACCCGGTCCGGGCCGTCCGCACATTCTGCTATCGCGAGCGCATTGACCTGCTGCTGGCCGACCTGGACATGCCCTACCTGTCGGGCATCCAGCTGGCCCGCGAAGCAGTCGCGGTGCGACCGCTCGTTCCGGTTGTGATCACTTCGGCGGAGGAGCCGGCGCCTGCCATTCGGGGTTACATTGCCCAGCGTGGCTGGCAGTACCTGCCCAAACCGTATGACATTCCACTGCTGCTGGAGATCGTGCGCGAGCTGGTCGAGCGACCGGCGAAGCGGACGTCGCGGCAGGTCGCAACGCTGCGCGGCCCTGCTTCACTGCGGCCGTTCGAGGTTGCGTAATGGACAGCCATTCAGGACCAGTACCGCGCCGCAGTATACGGATTCTGTCCGTCGGCGAAGACCAGTTTCTGCTGAGCTCGCGCGAGTTGCTGCTCAGCTCGGCCGGTTACCAGGTGATTACGGTGGATGGCGATGGCCTCATCGATGAACTACATGCTCGCGAGTGCGACATCGCCCTCCTTTGCCACACACTCCGCGCGGCCCGTGCGGCGCGGCTCACCGCCGTGCTGCGGGAACTGAATCCGCACATTGAAGTGCTGCGGGTGAGCCGATTCCATGGCGATCAACTGCCCGGCCTGCATCACGCTCCGGCCGAGCCGGGCTCTCTGCTCCTCACCATTGAGCAACTGCTCGGCGCCCCCGATGAGACATCGGGCAGGCCCTCCGTAGAAGCCGTCCGATTGCCCAGTCTGCGTCGCGAGCGGCGCAGCGCGTTTCGCTTCCACTCCGGCGATCTTCGCAAGACGTTTGGATTCTCCAAGCGCTGATCGAGCCTTAGGCAGCGCGAACGATCCCGTATTTGGCCTCCGCCCACACCTGCACCGTCAGTGGCAGTGTCGCCACGATTTCCTGCCAGGTCAGCAGCACGAGTCGGCTGCGCAGTTCGCTCGATCGAACTCCCCTGAGTACCGAGTACCAGCTCTCGATCAGGTCCGGCCGGCGCGCATCGCAGGTGAGCGCGTAACGGCGTCCGGGAACAGCATGCGCGGACAGCACCCCGCGCAGTAGCTGTCCGTGAAGCAGCCGCGTTCTGCCAGAGTCGGTGGCATCGAGCGCATCCAGATCGAACGCGGCGGACGCACTATCCTGACCTGCCGTCGTCGCTCCCAGATACCGCATCAGCCGGCTGCGCGGAATGGTCTGAAAGTCCGCCTCGGTTAGCTTGGCCTCGAGCAGCAGCTCGCCACCCGCATGCGCGATGCGCAGGTCCACCTCCGTGCGCTCAACGTGCGCGGTGTCCCAGGGAACGCGCGGCTTGTAGCCAAAATCGAACTGCTCCACCGCATCGATGCCCATCAGCCGGCGCAGCGAACTCTGAGCGCCCGAGAGGGCCTGCGGATGGCAGAACAGGCTCATCAACAGGGCATCCGAGCTGGTCGCCGCGTCCAGTTCGCGGCGGCCGACATCGTGGCTCACCAGGAAGCGCCGCGCCGTCGTGTGAGTCTTGTCGAGCCGCTTGCGCCACTCCGGGTCTGCCTGGATCCGGCGATACGAAGCAGGGAAGAAGTTGCCGTGGCCGCCGGCTGGATCGGCCTCGAAGAGCACGGCGCGGCTCTGCCCCGTGGAGCAGACGAACGGAACGCCGTTGGTCGCTGCCCAGGCGCTGGCACGCGCCGTGAGCTCCTGTCGCAGCAACGCGGCATACGGGCGGGGGCGAGCGATGGCCGGGCGAACCGGCCCCGGCGTATTCGGCTCGTCTGGATCATCGTCCGGCCATTCATCGCGGGTCCGGATGTAGCGGAGCATGTCATCGAGCCTAACGCCCTCTGCGCAAGCTTGTTCCACAGCCCGCGCAGAGGGCGTGAAACGCTGCTCGCGTTCAGGCCGCCGCGTCATCCCCCGTCGGGCGTTGCGCACCCGCGGCGATCTTGTCCGCGATCGGCTGCGGCACGTAGTCGTAGTGATCCATCTCCATGTGGAAGCTGCCGCGGCCGTGCGTCATCGACGTGAGGGTCGTGCCATAGCTCAACATCTCCGCCAGCGGCACCAGCGCGCTGATGACCGTGCTGCTGCCACTGCTCTCCATGCCCTGCACGCGGCCTCGCCGGCCATTCAGATCGCCAATCAGCGGGCCGGTACACTCTTCCGGCGCGTCGATCTCGACACGCATGATTGGCTCCAGCAGCGCTGGCCTGGCCTGCTCCAGGCACGCGCGCAACGCAAGCCTGCCTGCGATCTTGAAGGCCATCTCGCTCGAGTCGACATCGTGGTAGCTGCCGTCGATGACGGTGGCGCGGAAGTCTACCAGCGGATAGCCGGCCAGGTGACCGCGTGTCGCGGCCTCCTGTACGCCTTTCTCGACCGCGGGCACGAACTGCCGCGGGATGGCTCCGCCGAAGATGTCATCCACAAAAGCGAAGCCGCTGCCCCGCGGCAATGGCTCGATGCAGACCTTGCAGTCGGCGAATTGTCCGTGGCCGCCGGTCTGCTTCTTGTGCCGTCCGTGGCCCGTCGCTTTCTCGCGGATCGTCTCACGATACGGAACCTTCGGCGACTTGAGCGTCACCTCGGTGTGGAAGCGGCGTCGCAGTCTCGAGACTACCGTCTCGATATGCAGCTGCCCGGAGCCGGCGATAAGGAATTCATTGGTCTGCGGATCGCGATAGAAGCGCAGCAGCAGGTCTTCTTCCATGAGCTTGTGCAGCGCGGGCGCGAGCTTGTCCTCGTCGGCACGCGTGCGTGGCTCGATTGCATATGTCATCGCCGGCTCGGGCATGCCGAGCGAGGCGATCAGAAAATCGTGTCCCTTCGCGCCCAGGGTGTCGCCCGTCTGGGTGACGCGCAGCTTGGTGACCGCGCCGATATCGCCCGCGTGCAGTTCGGTGGTCTCGATCAGGCGACGACCCTGCACCAGGTAGAGGTGAGTCAGTCGCTCGCACTCGCCACGCGTGTAGTTCTCAAGGCTCATCTCGTTGTGCAGACATCCGCGGATCACGCGAAAGAGCGACACGCGACCGGCAAAGGGATCGATCATTGTCTTCGCGACATAGATCGCTGCCGCGCCCTCGTCCTCGACGGAGTGCGCACGGTCGGAGTACGCACCGTTCTGGCTGCTATCGGCCGCGAGCGTCCGATAGGGCGCGCGTTCAAGCGGTGACGGCGCGTACAGCTTCACGAAGTCCAGCAGGTGATCGGTGCCGACATTGCGCAGTCCACTGACGTAGAGCACCGGGAAGATGCGGTCATCGCGAATGGCTTCATGCAGTGCCGCAACAAGGTGTTCTTCCGGGATCGTGCCCACCGCGAAGAACTCCTCCATCAGCTCGTCCTTGCCCTCGGCGACGAGTTCGACCAGCGCCTCGTGCGCAGCCTTGGCATCGCTCTCTAACCGCCGCGGGATCGCGCCGCGCGTGCCCCGGCCACTGCCGTCCGGCGTGTAGAGGAAGGCCTGCATTGTGACCAGATCCACCACACCGTGAAAGCCCTGCTCGTCGATGATCGGGAGCTGCACCGGAATCACCTGTCGTCCCCAGCGATCGCGCAGGCTCTCGAGCATGTCCATGCGCCCGCTCCGCGAGTCGGCCTTGGGATGGTCGAGCTGCGTGATCACGACGACGCGCGGCAAGGCCAAGGCCTCGGCCTCGCGCCAGACGCGTTCGGTGATGGACTCCACGCCGGCCTGGGCATTCACCACGATGAGCGCTGTGTCGGCGGTGAGCATGGCGCTGCGAACCTCGTGCGCAAAGAGGTGAAAGCCGGGCGTATCCAGCAGGTTGACCTTGATGCCGTCCCAGGCGAGGAAGGCGGGGATGTTGGTCATGGTCATGCCGCGGGCAGACTCTTCGTCATCGGCGGCCAGCGTCAGTGCGGATCCGTTCGCGGGCGTGGACGCTGTCTTCTGCAGTGCCGAGCAGAGGCAGGATTTGCCTGCGTGTGCGTGACCCGCCAGAGCAACGTTGCGGAGATCGCGTGTTGCGTAGTGGTGCATCTGGATCGTCCCCCTTCGTCCCGGCGGAGGCCCGGATCGGGTGCGCACCCGAGGCGGCGGCATCGCGCCGCGGCAGACAGCTTTGCCGGAGGGCTCGCCGTAGAGGCCGACATTCTAGACCCATGAGCGACGTGCAGTCGCGCCCGGCAGAGGAGAGCCGGAGTCATCAGCAAAAAAGAACGGCCGCTCCGAAGAGCGGCCGGGAACCACATCACAGCACCACTTACCAGCGGTACACCGTGAACTTGTGGAAGTAAGCATTGACCGATCCGCCGCCGCCGTAGGCGCCGTCGATCTGGATGTTTGTAAGTAGGGCTCCGTGTGCCCAGCCAAGCCACATCCCACCCGAACCGCCGGCATTCGAGAACCAGCTCTGGTTGCCGTCCAGGGTCACCCAGTCGTGCGTCACGTAGCCGTTGCCATCGCGGTGGAAGCCGATCTGCACGTGATGCCAGGTGTTGGCCTGCCAGCTCCGCGGGTTGCAGTAGATGTTCGAGCGCGACCAGTGGGGCGCGTTGTTCGAGGTGTAGGTGTACTCCCAGGTGTTCGAGATGCTCGAGCACTGGGTACCGTAGATCACCGTCTGACCATTGCCCATCACCTGGTTCATGTCGAGTTCCAGGTTCTGAATCTGGTCCGGGTTCGCGACGTAGATGTACGTGTCGATGGCGAAGTGGGTCGAGTTCGGATCGTTCGCGAACGACAGGTGCCAGCGCTCGCCGCCGTAGTTCCCGTAGCTCATGTAGAACTGGCGCGAGGTGTCGTACCAGGAGATGGTCTGGGGGAAGGCAGTGGAACCGCTGGACCAGCCGGGCGTTCCGCCGTCATGCTCCCACTGCCAGTTCGAGGCCGTGTCGAGATCGGATGACGCTGTGGCGTAGGAGGGCACATTCGAGACCGACGTGGACGTTGGGGCAGGGGTGCTGCTGGAAGCGGTGCCGACGTTGAACCAGGTATCGACCACGGGGCAGATGCCGGCGCTGGTCCACGACTTCCAGTGGATGGTGTGGCTGCCGTTCGACATCCACTGGTTTGCCAGGTCGACGTCGTAGGCAGTGACGCCCATGGTGGTCGAGCCACCATCGACAGAGAAGCCAAACGCGGTCGGCGCGAGTCCATTGCAGCCCACATTGTGAGCGCGAACCCAGACCTGGGAGCCACTGGTGGAGCCGGCAACCGGACTGGCAACCGTGATATCAGAGGCGAGCGCGGACGGCACCAAAATGAGGCCGGAGACTGCAGTAAGAAGCGAAGCGAAAAGGCGGCGGCGTGGTGCGCGGCGAAGCTGAGAGGCGATCCTGGCGAACATCAAGTCTCCTGAGGTTGTGGCCGTGTGGCAGTTTCCGTTTTCCGTTTGGCCAGGCAATGAACGCTCCCGTGGCTCGCCGTACAGGCACACGGGTAGCGAGGCCAGCTCGCAGGCTGGCTGAGTTGCGGAAGGGTGAGAGGGGACCGTGACCCGGTCCGATCGGGGCTGTTGACTCCCCTGGTTCACTCTTCTGCTATGCCCCGAGGTGTGACCCCCGTAGGCGGTTGGTTTGATTGCTTGAACGGATCATACAAGACACAACGTGCTTGTAAAGCTCAATTTTTCAAGAGTTTGCGGTAGTAATCAGGTGAGAACTTTGTGCACGGACCGAGTAACATCCTGCTCCGCTGCGAGAAAGAAATTACGCGGCATCTCACGTCAGCAGGCAACCCGCCAGCAGATTCCCGAGGTGAAATCCCCCC
>NZ_JBMGJV010000032.1:0-50588 GCF_051025295.1 Candidatus Dedyshia acidiphila
AAAAAACGACATCTCAAAAGAAAAATAGCAAAACTTAAGTCATGGTCTGCGTCCAACACTCTGCATTCCCGAATTGGATCAACTCAGAGGAGTACATCAGTCGTGTCGAAGACCCCCACTAGTGCGTATGTAAAGAAGCTGCGGCAGCAGGAAGCCCTGTTGGCGCAGTCCATGAAAGCAGCCGTCGAGCAGGGTCGCGACGCGGGCCTGGACGACACGCAGGACGTCGCCGACCAGGCGGTCGCGTCGTACCAGAAGGAGTTTCTGTTCTCGCAGGGCACCTCGGGCCACATGCAGATGCAGCAGGTCCGGCAAGCCCTGGAGCGCATTGAAGAGGGCACGTTTGGCGAATGCCAGAACTGCGGTGAGACGATCGGCACGAAGCGGTTGGAAGCACTGCCGTGGACACCGTACTGCATCACCTGCCAGGAGAAGTTCGAGAACGGCGAGATCGCAGCCCCGGTCCGCGCTGCCTAAGGGCCGCTGCGGCACTGGACTCGTCTGAGCGGCGGGACCTCTAGGTCCCGCCATTGTCTCTGCCGGTTCCCCGGAGCCGGGCATTCCGATGCGAGCGGCTCTCCCGCTTTGACCCTCAAATCCCGCCGCTGCTAGACTTTCCCTAAGATTTCTCCCCGGAGCCGCCGCGGACGACCTGTCCGCTCGCAGCGCGTTATCGCGCCGGGCTCTCCCGAAGGATGGTTGTGGACGCACAGACTCGCACCGCGCTTAAGCAGGACGATCCGCTCGTCCACAGGACGCAGATCGGCCTCGACTGGATCGCGGCCAACCGCGGAAAGGCACTGCAAATCGTCATTGGCGTGGTCTTGCTGATCGCGATCATCGTGGCTGCTGCCGTGATCTACCAGCAGCGCTCGGAGGCTGCATCGACGGCCTTTGGCAGCGCGATCAGCGTGTACAGCACGCCGATCGCGGACACAGCCCAGCCGCTGCCGCCAGGAATGAAGTCGTTTCCCTCGGCCGCCGACCGGGCCAAGGCTGCGAACCCGCTGTTTGCCGACGTGGCGAAGCGCTATGGCAGCACCGACGCGGGGCACAACGCGCTCTACTTCAGCGGCCTGACCGAGGCCGAGATGGGCAATACCTCCGCCGCGGAAGGCACGCTGCGCAAGGCTGCTGACCTGAGCGACGGCAACGTCGCCGCGCTGGCCAAGCTTGCGCTCGCCAACCTGCTGGCCCAGCACAACGGGACGGGCGAAGCGATCCGGCTCTACGACGAGCTGAGCAAGCACCCCACGGCCACCGTGCCGGCCTCAGCCGCGCAACTGCAGCTTGCCGAGCTCTATGAGAGCACCGGCAAGACAACCGAAGCATTCAAGATCTATGCCCAGTTGAAGGCCAAAGAGGCCAACACGGCGGCAGGCCAGATTGCGGCGCAGAAGCTGACCGGCAAGCCGTAACGGTCGAACCATGCAGAGAGTGACAGACGCCGTGCCGGTCCTGAGACCGGCGCGGCTTTGTATTTTGCGCGAGCAGTGGAGCTGCTCGTGAGCGAACCGGAGCGTCAGCGCGTCCATGATTCGGAGCCTATGGGTACGCTCGAGGGCAATCTCACAGGTCTGCTGCCGGTGACCGGGCGCACAGCAGACACGACCGCCGAAGACCTGGCCGCGCTGGTGGCCACGTACTCGAGCACGCTGTACCGCGTCGCATTTTCCGTCTCGCGCAATGCCGCCGAGGCGGAGGACATGGTGCAGGAGACGTTTCTGCGCGTGCTGCGGCACCGCGATCGGCTGCCCGAGGTGCGTGATGCGCGCGTCTGGCTGATCCGGATCGTGTGGAACCTGGTGCTGGACCGCAAGCGCCGCCAGAAGACGCGTCCGGAGAACGAGAACGTCGACGAGCTGGTGCGCGTGCTGCCCGCGAAGGAGATGCGTGCGGACCAGGCCGTGATCGCCGCGCAGGGACATGCCCGCGTGCTGGGGCTGATCGACGAGCTGCCCGCGAAGGAGCGGCAGGTGATCCTGCTCTCTGCCGTGGAGGAGCTGACCAATGCAGAGATTGCGGACGTGCTCGGCATCACGGAATCGTCCGTGCGGTCGCGGCTGTTCCGCGCTCGGCGCGAACTGGCAGTGAAGCTGCAGAACAATGGGGACGGGCGATGAGCGGCGCTGCTGACCGGCTGGGATCAACGAGCCCCGGAGCACCGACGCGCGAAGATCTCGCGATCGATGCCACGCTTGCCGCGCTGCGAGGGGTGGAACCGCGCGATGGGTTGCCGCTGCGCGTGATGGCGCGGCTGGCGTCCGCTCCGCCAGAGACGACGGCTGATCGGGCGCGGCGCTGGCTGGCGAGCCTCCGTGTGTCACGCCGTTGGCCGGTGGGTGCGGCAGCGCTGGTGATTGTCGCCGCGGCAGTGACTTTTTCGACGCTGCTTCATCCAGCGGCCGTGGTCGGGCCGGCGAGGTCGCTGCCACATCCTGCGGCGCAGCCCGCAGGCGCGGCGGCCGGCGTCGCGGTGGGACAGCACCCGCTGGAGCCGAACACAGTGCATACGACGCATCATCGCGGCATCCGGCGTTCTGCGCGCGCGGTGCATGGCCGCGTGCCGCTGCCCCGCGGCACGGTTGCCCCGGCGCAGCCCATGGTGCACTCCTCTGCACCGCAGGATCCTCGCTAGCAAATCCGGCCAGCCATCACCGCACGAACTCGCAATGCTCTTCAGGTATCGCGGCTTGATCGTGACGGAGTGGGGCCGTGGATTCGGTGCCGTGAAAGCAGGGAGCGGCACTCTGAAGCGAAACGCGATGCTTAGTCGCGCGCCGATCCGTGCGAGTTCCGCAGCCCATCAGCATGTGGACCAAGGCCAGGATGATGGCCGCCACGAATGCCGAGCCGAAGCTGGCCACGATGAAGCCGGGCACCACATGCGAGGCGACGATCAGCACAAATGCGTTGATCACGAGCAGGAACAGGCCGAGCGTGAGCAGACTGAGCGGGAAGGTGAGCACCTTGAGCAGCAGGCCGAGCGTGGCGTTGAGCAGGCCGATGACGATGACCGCAACCAGCGCTGTCGCCCAGTTATGAATCTCGATGCCCGGCACGAAGCGCGAGATCAGCACGAGAGTGACGGCGCCAACAATCCAGCGAAGCAACAGTCCCAGCAAAACGACACCCCCTGCAGTTCACGCGGCGAACTCGTGGCCACAGTAGCATGACGGCAGACATGCATCGTTCTGCTGCCCTGCTGTTGTGCATCATCGCCGCGCCGATCGCGCATGGAGCCGCCGATGCTCCACTGCCGGATGTGCCGTCCCTTCTGCGCAGCGTGGAGCAGAATCAGGAGGCGCTCGATCGGGCTCGGGAGCAGTACACCTTTCGCCAGCAACAGCACATCGTGATGTACGACAAGAAGGGCCGCGTGAAGAGCACCGAAGACAAGGTGATGAACGTCTTCTTCGTGCACGGGCACGCCATCGAGACACTGGTGAGCAAGGATGGCAAGGCACTGAACGCGAACGATCTGAAGAAGGAGCAGGACAAGGCCACGAAAGAAGCTGTGAAGTACGCGGCCGGGCCTTACAACGCACACGACAAGGACGGCGTGAGCGTGAGTCAGTTGCTGGTGCTCGCCAAGTTCACGCATCCACGTCGCGTGCTCGAAGGCGGGCGATCGTTGATCGCCGTGGACTTCACAGGCGATCCGCACGCGAAGTCGTCAGGTCGCGCCGAGTCGGCGATCAAGCATACGAGCGGCACAGTGTGGATCGATGAACGAGCACGCGAGGTGCGACGGCTCGAGGCGACGGTGGACGACCCGCTGCACATCGGCTTCGGTCTGCTGGCGACGATCAACCCAGGGTCGCACTTCCGGTTCGAGCAGGCACTGATCAACGATGAGGTGTGGCTGCCGACCTCGTTTGCGGGGCGGTTCGACGCGAGGCTGGCGCTGTTCGTCGGGTTTCACGTGGAGGTGCAGGGCCGCTTCGACGAGTACAAGAGGTACCAGGCGAGTACCACGGAAGCGACGGAGCCGCCTGTGGCGAAGTAGCTGACACAGCGAGAGCGGACGACGGTACTGAGCACAAACAGCTGAGCGCACATGACTGAGCAAATGCAGCAGGAGCCCGGCTGGCGGGGCTCCTGCTGAAGCGGGTAGCGGGTTAGCGGGTTTACTGTGGCTGCGGAGCGCTGCCGCCATCGGGCGCAGGCGCAGGTGCGCTGCCACCCTCCGGTGCCGCCGACGGAGCGCTGCCCGCCTCCCGGCCATTGCGACTGCCCATGTGCTCGGCGCGGCGCTCCTGCATCTTCTGCTGATCGCTCTCGAACTTCTTGCGCTGGTCGTCGGTGAGGATGGCCTCGATCTTCTGGTTGTCGGCCTGGCGCATGCTGCGCATCCTGTCCATCTTTTCCTGCCCGGCGCCGGACTGATCGCCACGCATCGACTGCATCTGCTGCTGCTCGTCGGCGAGGATCGGCTTGATCTGACTCTGCTGGTCGCTGGTGAGTTTGTAGCGCTTTGTCATGCGCGCGAGCCGCTCATCGGGATCCATGCGCAGACCACGATGCATGCCGCCTCTGCCACCCTGATCCATCTGGCCCCGATCCATCTGGCCCTGCGATGGTGGCGCGGCCTGCTCCGGCGCGCTGCCGGGCTCTTGGGCAAACAGTGTGCCGCTGGCCAGAATGCCGGCCAGGGCGAGAGTACAGAAACTGCGGTTTGTCTTCATGGTGATTCCTCCACGTTGTTCACTAGAACCCTGACAGGCGGCTCGCGTTGCGGCGAGCGGGCGAAAACTGGCCAAGCACATGAAAGACGATGAAGACAATGAGCAAGTTGCGGGCTGCTGCCAGGATCTGCTCCGTTCGCGACGGAAGGTAAGCGTAATTACGAATGAGGTAACTACGAGCGAGGGCCAAGATCTCCCTCTAGCAGCGGTACACCACAAGAGATGAGGAATTCGGCCGTGCCATCGTAGTAGCTTGCGTGTCTCGTAGGATCTGAGCCGCTTCCGTGTGGAACAAAAAGGATCATGCCCTGCCGAGCTCGTGTGAGAAGGACGCGGTAAGCGTTCTTGAGGAACACCCGCCTCACCTCATCTCTGATAGACAACCATCGAGTTCCCTTGAAGGAGTGATAGCTCCAGTCTCCGTCGATATAGCGGTAGTCGCCGTCCCAGCAGACACCAACCCAATCTAGTTCAAGTCCTTGCACGGAGAACTCGGTCGCCACCTCCTCGAGGTAATAAGACGAGCGAACGTCCGACCTCTCGTTCAAGAACCAGGTGGCTTCGTCGATCTCCGCTCTGATGTGTATGCCTTCGGGACGCAAGCGCTGAGCTCCAGAGGACGCGACCAACCCGATCCGCTCGCTGCCGCGAGCTGCGTGAAGGAGCCATTGGCGCGCGATCGCTAGATCGCGCGTGACATAGATCGGGTACTCTGCAGCAATCGACTGGTAAGCGGCCCGTGCTTCGCCAGGTCGGTTATCTAACACATAGCCCACGAATGAAGAGAGTGCTTCCGCGCGGAAGGACCGAAGAGAGACCGCCAGGTGAAGACACTCATCCGAGTGCACACGCGGTAGAGCCAGAAATCGCTCACCGTTCTCGGGCGAGGCATACTCGGGAAGGGTGATGCGAGGGGACACAAAGACCAGCCAATCACTAAAGCGATCCTCAAGCGCTCTCATCCACTCGGCCATTCCTGCTTCGCCGGTGTTGATCTCTTGACCGCCTCCGACCAGGCATACCACCGTGCACCAATCCTCATGACGGTCCATAACGCTGATGAGAAACTCTGGTTCCGAAAGGTTGAAGTCTGCACGACCACGCTTCCGCTGCATAAACTTAGCCGCCTGCTGGCGGTTCCAAGCACGCTGCGCTTCGTCGAAGATGACGACCTTTTCGAGCGGAATAGCATCGTCGGCGACGTATTCATCCCGAAAGTGGTGGATGTTCTGCACAAAGGCAGAGACCTCCCGCTTCGCCATCTTCTTCGGAATCCGATCACGGGAGGACTTATCGCGAGCCAACGCTTCCTGCAGCACTGCGACCAAGGGCCCGTTTCCCGAAAGAAATACTGCGTGCTCGTCGGCCTTCTCCTCGAATCGAGTCGTGGCAAGATTCAATCCGGCCAGAGTCTTGCCGGATCCCGGCACACCGGTGACAAAGCAGATTGTCTTTAGCCGCTTCTTGCGAGCTTGATCGATGATGCGACTGATCGCGACGCTTGTTTGCCGGAGGTTCTGTGCCCCTGCATCTGAACGCGAGATGTCCTCGACACGGTGCGTGCGATATAAGACTTGCGCAGCCTCGACGATGGTAGGCGTCGGTCGGTAGCCCTTGGCGGTCCACTCGCTTTGGTCAATGGAAGGCTGAGCTGTAGCCGCGGAGACATCCTGGAGATGCTGGATCAAGTCGGCCAAGCCGGAGGCATTCGTCCCCAGTGGCGAGGCGACCCGGTCCTGCGCAAAGCTGAGCTTTCCAAGGCGACCGGATTCTGCAGCGGATGACACCAGTACCGGAACGATCGCTGCGTGATGGCTGCCCTCATGGAAGTTCTTCAGGTCTAGCGCATAGTCCTCTACCTGCTGCAACGCCTCATGGGCGTGTCCAGCGGCGCCGATTTTAAACTCGATCACGATGGCGACGTTTCCGCATAGAAGCACGGCGTCGGCGCGCTTGCCCATTCTCGGGATCTGAAACTCGAATAGTAAGCGGTCCTGAGATCGATGGAGCAACGCCCTCTTCAAGATCGAGATCTGCTCGATCCACGCATAACGTTGCTGTTCCTCCAGTGCATGTTCATGCTGGCCAGCGAGAACGCCGAAGATCCGTTCGTCGGGATCGGCAAGGAAGAAGGACACGGCTTCACTGTAGTAGGCCCGAACTGGCATCAGTACCTTGTTTATCGCAAGCACCAGCTCGGAACAATGAGCCATGAGTTGCAGCCATGAACACCAGGCACCACGCAAGCGCAAAAAGGCCACCCTCGCGGGTGGCCTTTTGATGCTAATGCCGGCGATTACCTAATCTCCCACACACTTTCGCGTGCAGTACCATCGGCCCGACGAGGCTTAACTTCCGTGTTCGGGATGGGAACGGGTGTGACTCTCGCGGTATGCTCACCGGCAAGCTGGTGAGGCGCTTGGTGGTTTTTTCCCCACAGCCGAATCTCTGGACTCACGGGCGGTTTCTCCCGGGATGAGACTGGCAAGCTGGCGCCATCGAAACTTGCGGATCTGAACGAATTGCATTGGGGTGGTACAAGGCTTGTTGAGTCCCTCTAGGCAGCGGTGTTATTGCTGCGCAGAGTTAATTCTATGGACAAGCCGAACGGGCGATTAGTACTGGTAAGCTACACGCATTACTGCGCTTCTACCTCCAGCCTATCAACCAGGTGGTCTTCCTGGGCCCTTCTTTTCCCTTTTGGGTTGGGAGATCTCATCTTGGGGCGTGCTTCCCGCTTATATGCATTCAGCGGTTATCACAACCGAACTTCGCTACCCAGCCGTGCCCTTGGCAGGACAACTGGAACACAAGAGGTTCGTCCATCCCGGTCCTCTCGTACTAAGGACAGCCCCCCGCAAATCTCCTACGCCCACAGCAGATAGGGACCGAACTGTCTCGCGACGTTCTGAACCCAGCTCACGTACCGCTTTAATAGGCGAACAGCCTAACCCTTGGAACCTTCTACAGCTCCAGGATGCGATGAGCCGACATCGAGGTGCCAAACCGGAGCGTCGATATGAACTCTTGGCTCCGATCAGCCTGTTATCCCCGGCGTACCTTTTATCCGTTGAGCGATGGCCCTTCCATACAGAACCACCGGATCACTAAGGCCTGCTTTCGCATCTGCTCGACTTGTAGGTCTCACAGTTAACCACTCTTATGCCTTTGCACTCGACGGCTGATTTCCAAACAGCCTGAGAGTAGCTTCGCGCGCCTCCGTTACAATTTAGGAGGCGACCGCCCCAGTCAAACTACCCGCCTAACTATGTCCCTCTCCCGGATGACGGGAGCAGGTTAGAATCACAACACTCACAGGGTGGTATCTCACCGGTGGCTCCACCAAGCCCAAGAGCCTGGTATCAAAGCCTCCCACCTATCCTGCGCAGTAAGAGTCATAATTCATAGTTAAGGTGTAGTAAAGGTGCACGGGGTCTTTCCGTCTAGCTGCGGGTAACCGGCATCTTCACCGGTACTACAAGTTCGCCGAGCAACTCGTTAAGACAGTCGTACGATCGTTACGCCATTCGTGCAGGTCGGAACTTACCCGACAAGGAATTTCGCTACCTTAGGACCGTTATAGTTACGGCCGCCGTTCACCGGGGCTTCAATTCAAAGCTTCGCCTTGCGGCTAACCTCTCCTTTTAACCTTCCGGCACCGGGCAGGCGTCAGCCCCTATACGTCGTTTTCGACTTAGCAGAGACCTGTGTTTTTGTTAAACAGTCGCCGTACGCGTTTCACTGCGGCCCCCTCGCGCTTGCACGCTACCGGGGCGCTCCTTCTCCCGAAGTTACGGAGCTAATTTGCCGAGTTCCTTAACAAGCTTTCACTCGAGCGCCTTTGGATATTCTCCTCGTCTACCTGTGTCGGTTTGTGGTACGGTTCCCAGCCCTTCTCCTTAGAGGATTTTCTCGGCAGCGTGAACTCACCAGCTTTCGGCCATACGGCCTACTGTTTTATGCCTCACTGTTAAGCCCCGACGGATTTGCCTATCGAGACCAGCTTACGCATATCAAACCTCATAGCCATATGAGGTCCTGGTTATCCTTCTGCGTCTCCCCATCGTCAAACGATGGTCTGGGAGGTCCGGAATATTAACCGGATGTCCATCAGCTACGCCTTTCGGCCTCACCTTAGGGACCGCCTAACCCTGAGCGGATTAACCTTCCTCAGGAAACCTTAGACTTTCGGCGTGAAGGGTTCTCACCTTCATTATCGCTACTTATGCCGGCAGGGTCTCTTCGCAACGCTCCACCAGTCTTCTCAGTCTGGCTTCACTGCTGTTGAGAATGCTCTCCTACCACGCACACCAGAGGTGTGCATCCGCTGCTTCGGTGTACAGTTTTAGCCCCGTTGTATTGTCGGCACCGGACCGCTTGACCAGTGAGCTATTACGCTTTCTTTAAAGGATGGCTGCTTCTAAGCCAACCTCCTGGCTGTCTGGGCGTTCCGACTTCCTTTCCCACTTAACTGTAACTTTGGGACCTTAGCAGGCGGTCTGGGCTGTTTCCCTCTCGACTATGAAGCTTAGCCCCCACAGTCTGACTGCCGGGCTGGTTGTCACTGGCATTCGAAGTTTGGTTGGATTCAGTAAGCCGGAAAGCCCCCTAGTCCATCCAGATCTCTACCACCAGTGCAAATCACCCGACGCTAGCCCTAAAGCTATTTCGGAGAGAACGAGCTATCACGGAATTTGATTAGCCTTTCACCCCTACCCTCAGCTCATCCGAGCTTTTTTCAACAAACACCGGTTCGGTCCTCCAGTGGGTGTTACCCCACCTTCAACCTGGCCAAGGGTAGATCATCCCGCTTCGCGTCTATTCCTGCCAACTGAACGCCCTATTCAGACTCGCTTTCGCTTCGGCTCGCTTACGCTTAACCTTGCTGACAAGAATAACTAGCCGGCTCATTATGCAATAGGCACGCGGTCAGGCATTCGCTTGCGCGCATAGCCCTCCCACTGCTTGTAGGCACACGGTTTCAGGTACTTTGTACTCCCCTCACAGGGGTGCTTTTCACCTTTCCCTCACGGTACTGGTTCACTATCGGTCAGAAACGAGTATTTAGCCTTACGGGATGGTCCCCGTGGATTCAAGCAGGGTTTCACGTGCCCCGCCTTACTCAGGTATCCGCTTCGAGTCCAGATGATTTTCGTCTACGCGCCTGTCACGCTCTATGGATCGGCTTTCCAACCGATTCGACTAACCACTGGATTGGTAACTCTACTGTTGCGGACCCTACAACCCCCGCTGCACCGAAATGCTACGGGTTTGGGCTATTCCGATTTCGCTCGCCACTACTTTCGGAATCGAGGTTTCTTTCTCTTCCTCCAGGTACTGAGATGGTTCACTTCCCTGGGTTCGCTCACTCCTGCCTATGTATTCAGCAGGGTGTTCTTGAGGTTTGCTCAAGTGGGTTTCCCCATTCGGAGATCTCCGGTTCATAACGCCTGTGTGCGGCTCACCGAAGCTTATCGCAGCTTGCCACGTCCTTCATCGCCTGTTTCTGCCAAGGCATCCACCGTGCGCCCTTAGTAGCTTGACCATAGAATTAACTCCACGCAGGAGGCTTGCGCCCCTTGCCTGAGTCACTCCATGCATATTTCCGCCTGTGCACCTCAGGGGTACGATCCCCTTTGTGCACGTTTTATCCTAAAGACACTCAACTAAACATCTCCCACTTCGCAGTCGCCCGCGAAGCTGAAGTTGCTCAGCCTTGTATGCAATTTACCCAATGCAATTCGTTGTCAAAGATCCGTCCGCTGCTGTTGCGCAGCGGGCGCCTTACGGCGCACTCGAGTGAGCTTCCGAAGAAGCCCGCTCAAAGGTCAACCTCTTCACGAGTGAAGAAGCTCACCTTTGAACGGCCTGGATGATGTGGTGGAGCTGATCGGGATCGAACCGATGACCCCCTGCTTGCAAAGCAGGTGCTCTCCCAACTGAGCTACAGCCCCAGTCTAAATGGTGGGCCTGGGTAGATTCGAACTACCGACCTCACCCTTATCAGGGGTGCGCTCTAGCCAACTGAGCTACAGGCCCCAGCCTTGGTCAGGCGCGTCGAAACGCGCTTTCATCCAGAGATTTCGAGGACCAGGTTGAACGTGCTGAGCAGCTACGCCGCTCGTGACCATCGTGCGAATAAGCAACAGGCAGAGAAGGCCTGATCGAAGCTCCTCAAATGCCTCCGGTAGGAAGGCTTGAGGGTGATCGCTGAGCCATGCGCCACGCCCGATCTTGCGATCGGGAGCAGTCTGCTCTCGCAGATACATGCACCCAGACGAACGATTCTCTCTTAGAAAGGAGGTGATCCAGCCGCAGGTTCTCCTACGGCTACCTTGTTACGACTTCACCCCAATCATGAATTACACCTTGGACGGCTGCCTCCTTGCGGTCAGCTCACCGGCTTCTAGTGCAACCCACTTTCGTGATGTGACGGGCGGTGTGTACAAGGCCCGGGAACGTATTCACCGCGGCGTTCTGATCCGCGATTACTAGCGATTCCAGCTTCATGGAGTCGAGTT
Source organism: Candidatus Dedyshia acidiphila (assembly GCF_051025295.1). NCBI lineage: Bacteria > Pseudomonadati > Acidobacteriota > Terriglobia > Terriglobales > Acidobacteriaceae > Candidatus Dedyshia > Candidatus Dedyshia acidiphila. Next base: position 11,210 of record NZ_JBMGJV010000032.1, read on the forward strand.
GCAGACTCCAATCCGAACTGAGGCCGGCTTTTTCCGATTAGCTCCCCCTCACGGGTTTGCGACGGTTTGTACCGGCCATTGTAGCACGTGTGTAGCCCTGGACATAAAGGCCATGAGGACTTGACGTCATCCCCGCCTTCCTCCCCGTTATCCGAGGCGGTCTCACCAGAGTGCTCAACTAAATGGTAGCAACTGGTAATAAGGGTTGCGCTCGTTGCGGGACTTAACCCAACATCTCACGACACGAGCTGACGACAGCCATGCAGCACCTATAAAGCGGTCCCTTGCGGGACGCCGATGTTTCCACCGGATTCCACTTCATTTCGAGCCCAGGTAAGGTTCTTCGCGTTGCGTCGAATTAAACCACATGCTCCACCGCTTGTGCGGGCCCCCGTCAATTCCTTTGAGTTTCAGCCTTGCGACCGTACTCCCCAGGCGGATCGCTTAACGCGTTAGCTTCGGCACGGCGGGATTGGGTACCCGTCACACCAAGCGATCATCGTTTAGGGCTAGGACTACCAGGGTATCTAATCCTGTTTGCTCCCCTAGCTTTCGTGCATCAGCGTCAGTTGTGGTCCAGTGAGCCGCTTTCGCCACAGGTGTTCCTCCTGATATCTACGCATTTCACCGCTACACCAGGAATTCCACTCACCTCTCCCACACTCAAGCCGGACAGTTTCTCGTGCAGACTTCGAGTTGAGCCCGAAGATTTCACACAAGACTTATCCAACCGCCTACGCACCCTTTACGCCCAATAATTCCGAACAACGCTTGCCCCCCTCGTATTACCGCGGCTGCTGGCACGAAGTTAGCCGGGGCTTCTTCTTCCGGTACCGTCATAATCGTCCCGATCGAAAGGAGTTTACGTCCCAAGGGACTTCATCCTCCACGCGGCGTTGCTGCGTCAGGGTTTCCCCCATTGCGCAAAATTCCCCACTGCTGCCTCCCGTAGGAGTCTGGACCGTGTTTCAGTTCCAGTGTGTCCGTGCGCCCTCTCAGGCCGGATACAGATCACTGTCTTGGTGGGCCATTACCCCGCCAACTAACTAATCTGCCGCGACCCCCTCCTGAAGCGAATTGCTCCTTTGACCCGTAGGTGTTATGCGGTATTAGCCCCGGTTTCCCGAGGTTATTCCCCACTTCAGGGTAGGTTAGTCACGTGTTACTCACCCGTGCGCCACTTTACTCAGGGCCGAAGCCCCTTTCTCGTTCGACTTGCATGTGTTAGGCACGCCGCCAGCGTTGATTCTGAGCCAGGATCAAACTCTCGTTTGAAACCTGCTCGCGACACATCTCAGGACGGAGGTCCGAGAGTGTCGCGCACTCTCCAGCGCTCGAAAGGCTGGAGAGATTTACCTTGTGAGAATGATCAAACCGATTCCTGTTGATCTCTCACGACTGGCACGTTCAACCTGATTGTCAAAGATCCATACCGGCACCGCCTGAGCGGGCCTTCTGGATCGAGATCCACGACTGTGTCGTCGCGGGTCCTCGAACTTGCGTGCTCACAGCCGGCTGCTACTTCACTGCAGCTCTCAGCTGTTTTACGCGCACTTGCCAACACTATCCGAGTGCCGACCGCCTGTCAACTCCTTACCTCAGAGCCACTCAGACGCCATTCGCGCGCAGCACAAAACTTGAAAGATCGTAGCTCCGTATCGCTCTTAAGCGGGAGAGGCCATATGGGCCACCAGCGAGGCTTTCACCTGGCTGCCTACTAAAGGAGATGTTCGGGTGTGGGCTCTCGCCCGGCGAACATGCTTGCCTGGAACCTTGCAGTCGACCCCTTCTTACTGGGTAACCGCCGGGAGGAGCTTCACTCCGTCCAAGCCTTCCTTGTTACTCACTTGAGTGTATCAGACTTAAGCTTGCCAGCACATCCTCGTGCCGCTTGCGGCGTTCACTCATCTGTCTTGCTACAACTGAATGTATCAAGCTTCTTGCGTCAACGCAACCGCGTGTCGCTTGCTGCTCATTCACCCTGCTGCAACAAGACCAATCCTACCCGGGCCTCCGGGCCTGCGCAACTCCTGGGCTGTTGAAAAGCTCTGAACTCTGTTGAAATGTCCCTTCGGCCGCCCGCCAAGGATGGCCGAGACCCGCGTCTTTACTGCACTTTCAGCGTGCGGAGCATCTTTTCGTAGGTCGGGCGCAATGCATCGAAATCCGATTGTGGCGCCACAAAGATCAGGTACCGCACGGTGCCGGTCGACTCGGGGAGCGCCACAATCCAGTCATGCTCTGCACCGCCGCCCGCGCCCCCGGTGTTGGTCGCCTCGATCGAGCGTCCACGCACTCCATTGACGCTGATTTCCGAGCTTCCCCCGGCCTGGATGCCGGGGTTCTGCTGTCGCAACTGGTTGAGGAGCTGTTGGGCTTCGCTGCCAATCTCCCCCTGCTGCGGTGGCTGGAAGCGGTCCGCCAGCATGCCGTAGCCGATCGCGCCCCCTTCCCCAGTGCCACCCGAAGGAGCGACAAGGGCTGAGCTGCCGGAGCTCGCGCCGCGCCAGTTCCCCGGATAGCTGAGGCTGAAGCCATCCCCTTCGAGGGTCTGCCACGCACCCTGCGGGCTCCACTGCTGCGAGCTCAGCCGGGGCAGGCTGGCAGAGCTGCCGCCGGACTGCGCAGCCGAAGACTGTCCACCCGATGCCGGTGCTCCGGCCGACCCTGGCGCAGCAGCACCCGAGCCAGGCCCTGTGGCAAAGCCGCCGTCCCGCTTCCAGGCACCGCTCTGCACCTGCTTTGCCGTGTAGGGGTGCATGGTGGCGGCCAGCTTCTTGATCCGGGTGAACTCGGCGCTGGTCTTGATGGAGCTGGCGCGCGGCGGCAGGCTATCGATCTCGTCCTGCACATAGCCGACGCGGTTGCCGGGGTTGGGATGGTCACTCAGGAACTGTGCCCCGCCCGAACCGTATTTTCCCTGGATCACCTCGAAGAACTGCGGCAGCGCGCGCGGATCGTAGCCGGTGTCGTAGAGGATGTCTGTCCCCATCAGGTCGGCCTGCTTCTCGCTCTCCCGCGAGTTGCGCAGGAAGCCGAGCCCTGCCGTCATGCCGATGCCCTGCGCGGCGATGGACCCAGCGGCGCCGGGCAGCAGGATGCCGGCGGCGATCTGGCCAAGGCCGGCGACGATGCTGGGCGTGCGCTCCTTCGTCATATTGCAGGTCGAGTGGCGCTGCACCACATGCGAGATCTCGTGCGCCATGACGCCGGCGAGCTGAGCCTCGGTCTCCGCCGCCTGGATCGTGCCAAGGTTCACAAAGACCGAGCCGCCGGGCAGGGCGAAGGCGTTGATGTCCTCCACGTTCGCGACGTGGAAGTTGTACGGCCACTTGTAACCGGGCGCGTGCTCGACCAGCCGCTGGCCGAGCTGCTGCACGTACTGGCTGACCGGGTTGGAATCCGGCAGGACGGGCATCTGTTTGTAGACCTCGAGCGCCGCTTTGCGGCCCTCGGTGACCTCCTGCTGCTCTGTGTAGTTGTTCTTGCAGGGGCGGGGGTCAAACCGGGCCCAGGCCGGGGTCGCCGCCACAGTGGCGGCGGTCAGAATCAGGAGCAACGCCGGCGTCACGCGCCATGTCTGCGTCTGTCTGGACTGTCCGATCACTCCACTCATCTTGCTTTGCCTCGATCTTGTCAGCGTTCGCGTGCTATCCGCGTTCAGGGCCGCGCGATCACACCCAGGTCGGTCAGGCCGTTGACGAAGAACTGCACGGCGAGCGCGACGAGGAGCAGGCCCATGATGCGCACCAGGATGCGGATCCCGGTGTCACCCATCACACGTCGGATGCGGTCTGCGCCTACCAGGACGCCATAGCTGGCCCAGGCCGTGATCGCGATGGCGGCGAAGATGGCCGCCCACTCCCACCAGAGCTTGGCCTGGCCGACCAGCACCATCACGCTCGAAATGGCGCCGGGGCCCGCCAGCATGGGGATGCCGAGCGGAACGATGCCGGCCTCATCCTTGGCAGCGGCCTCTTCCGTCTCGCCACTTGACTCCTGGGTAGGCGAGCGCTTGGCCTCGAGCATGTCGATACCGACCAGCAGCAGAATGATGCCGCCGGCGATCTCAAAGGCCGGCAGCTTGATGCCGAACATGCTGAAGATGAGCTGGCCGAGCACGGCAAAGGTGCTGAGCACGATCAGGCAGGTGATGGCGCCACGCCGGGCCGTGCGCCGGCGGCGCACGCTGTCTTCCCCGGCGGTGATTGCCATAAAGGTGCCAATCGCGGCGAACGGGTCGACCAGGAAGAAGATGGACGAGAGCGCCAGCAGCGAGAAGCGCGCGTAGACGTGAGCGCGCTCACCAATGTCCTGCAATGCCGTTGTGGCTGGACCTGCGATCATCGGCGCTCTTCTCTCCCTGTACCGCCTGTTCCAGTGTGGCAGCCCACACCTATGGCCGGTTTTTCCAGTGTGCCAGAGTCCTTCTGCCGAAAGCGCCGGCCTTGGGCGAGCCCCCTCCCGGGCGATACATGGTCATGCAGCATACAAGCGGCTATTGCACTGCATTCGGGACACTTGCGAAGGCATCGCATGTTCTTTGTCATCGGACGTTGACCAGCCGGGGTACGCACACTAGTATGCCGCCACGCTGCGATCTCGGTGCCCTTGGCACTCTGTCGCCAAAATCCCCCTGCTGCGCGCTGCAGCAACATACGTCCTGAAAGCTTGTCCGGAGGCACCATGTCCCTACGACCTACAACCCTGCGCCGCATTCTTGCGGCCGGGAGCGGCCTCAGCTGCGCTCTGCTGCTGACTGTATCGCTCGACGCACAATCCACCTACACCCGGCATGTATCGCCGTCCGGCACCGCATCCGCCCAGCGGACGGCCAGCCCGGCGGGGGATGCGACGCTCGAGCTCAATCCGGCCACGTCCGGCGGAGACACCGATGGCGGCAATGACGCCACGGCATCCGTGTCGATCAACCGTCCGATCAAGGCAGGGCTGCGGCCCAGCTCGGTGCATGGCAACGGCAGCGCTCGTGCGAAGTCGAACCCGGAGATCGGCGCGAGCTTCGACGGACTGAACCTCTTCCAGCAGCGGTATGTCGCGGACAGCGGCAACCAGTTCACGGTGGAGCCGCCGGATCAGGGTCTCTGTGTGGGCAACGGCTACGTGCTCGAATCAGTCAATGACAGCCTGAACGTCTACAGCGCGACCGGAGCATCCCTGCTGCCGGGCGGCAAGCCAGTGTCGCTGAACCAGTTCTACGGCTATGCGCCTGCCTACAACCGCACCACTGGCCAGTACGGTCCGTCGATCACGGACCCGACCTGCATCTTCGACCGCGGCTCGCAGCGCTTCTTCCACGTGGTGCTCACGCTCGATAACGTCGGGACCACCTCGCGTCTGTCGGGCACCAACCACCTGGACCTGGCCGTCAGCCAGACCTCGGACCCGACGGGTAAGTGGACGATCTACAGCATCCCGGTGCAGAACGACGGCACGCAGGGCACCCCGAATCACGGCTGCCTGCATGGGCCCTGCCTCGGCGACTACCCGCACATCGGCTCCGATGCGTATGGCGTTTACCTGACGACGAACGAGTTCAACTTCTTCGGCCCCGGCGGCGGCTTCTACGGCGCGCAGATCTATGCGCTCTCGAAGCAGGCACTGGTTGCGGGCTCCTCGAACGTGACGCTGGTGCAGTACAACACCAACGACCCCTCGACGAACACTGCCACTGGTCTGCCCGGTTTCACTGTCTGGCCGTCGCAGTATGCGCAGACACCGGCAGCCGAACTGGGCGGCACCGAGTACATGCTCAGCTCGCTGGCCGTCTTCCAGGACGACACCGGCGTCGATCACCGGCTGCAGCTCTGGTCGTTGACGCACACCAGTGCCCTGACCACGGGCGGCGCACCCACTCTGACCAGCTCGGTCGTGAACACTGAGCCTTACGGCATCCCCGGCCGGGCACGCCAGCCCGGCACCGGCACCAACGGCGTCGGACGCGCGCCCGGTGGCGGCAACATCAATTGGCCTCTGGGGCAGTGCCTGAACGATCCCACCTGCGCGCCGGCGCTGATCGGACAAGCAGATCCGTTCACCGAGGTCATCAGCTCGCTCGATGCCAACGACTCGCGCATGCAGCAGGTCTACTACTCGAACGGCAAGCTGTGGAGCTCGCTCGGCACGGGCCTGGCGTTCGACACCACCCCGGTCAGCTACAGCGACGGTCTCGCCTTCTTCGTCCTGCATCCGCAGGCGGGTGGCGGAACACCGACGGCCACTGTTGTGCAGCAGGGCTATGTCGGCGACCCGTCGATCGACCTGACCTACGGCACGGCAGCAGCCACGGAAAGTGGGCGCGGCATTCTGTCCTTCACGGCGACAGGTCCGAGCAACTATCCAAGCGTGGGCTACACCTCACTGGATGCCAAGATCGGCGCGGGTCCGGTGCATGTGTCCACTCCAGGCGTCGGCCCGCAGGATGGCTTCAGCGGGTACAAGGCCTACGGCAACCCGCCGCGCCCGCGCTGGGGTGACTACGGCGCTGCCTCGGTGGACGGCAACACGATCTGGTTCGCCCAGGAGTACATCGGCCAGAACTGCACGCTCGCGCAGTACGAGTCGTCGCCGTTCGGCCGCTGCAGCAACACACGCGGCGCGCTGGCCAACTGGGACACGCGCATCACCCAGGCGACCTTCTAACCCAAAGCGTCACTTGCAAGACGGAAGGCCTCCCTGCGGGGAGGCCTTCTTTTTGTGCCTCGCTGATTCGTCACCTTCCAGGTGGCGTGATCGTGACCGAGCTATGCGTTGGTGCCCCCGTCGACCGTCAGGTTCGCACCCGTGATGTAAGCCGCCTCCGGGCTTGCGAGAAACGCCACCAGCGCGGCGACCTCATCGACCGTGCCATAGCGATTGAGGGCAGTGGCGGCCTTCTGTGTCGTCGCCCAGTCACCCCCGGCGGGGTTGAGGTCCGTGTCGATGGGGCCGGGCTGCACGTTGTTAACCGTGATGCCGCGATCCCCCACCTCGCGCGACAGCCCCTGCGTGAACATCTTCACTGCGCCCTTGCTGGCCGCGTACGACACCAGGCCGGGTGTCATCAGTCGCTCGCCAACGCAGGAGCCGATGTTGATGATGCGGCCGGCCGCGTTCATATGCCGCAGCGCAGCGTGGGTAGCCAGGAAGACGCCCCGGACGTTGATGTCGATCAAGCGATCGAGCTCTTCAACCGTCGACTCTTCAAAGCGCTTAGGAAAGGCCGTGCCGGCATTGTTCACCAGGACATCCAGCTTGCCGAGGGTCGCAACCGCTTTTTCGACGGCACTCTGCACAGCGGCTCCATCAGCAGCATCGGCCTGGATGGCGATAGCCTTGCCGCCCGCGCTCTCAATCTGCTTCACAACCGCGGAAGCAGCGCTCGCGTCCTTCGCGTAGGTGATCGCGATGCTTGCTCCCTCCGCGGCAAGACGCTTCGCTATGGCTGCGCCGATACCGCGTGAACCCCCAGTGATGAGTGCGACTTTGTTCGTAAGCTTCGACATAGGTTTCTCCTGTGCGTTGCCGTCGTGCTACTTTCCTGGCTCCCCTTAGATACGGGGCGCGCCCGGAAAGGCTGCGAATCTTCGCTGGAGCGATCGATCGTCTGCTTGCGCGCGCGCTCTTTTTTTCCGGACGCGGTCGCCCGAGCGCTTCGCTGGCCGTCCTCACCTACCCTGCGGACGCGCCCTATAATCGGAGTGGACGCACCCCCAGTCCATCCCCACCCGCGACGACGCGAAGGAGTATCGATGCCCATCCACCCCACGGCGAATATCTGGCACAACGGAACCCTCATCCCCTGGGAGAAGGCGACGCTTCACGTCATGAGCCATGTCGTGCACTACGGCTCTTCGGTGTTCGAAGGCATCCGCTGCTACAAGCAGCCAAGCGGCGCGGCCATCTTCCGGCTGCCGGAGCACATGCAGCGCCTGCTCGACTCCGCGCGCATCTATCGCATGGAGATTCCCTACACGCTCCAGCAGTTGAATGCGGCCGTTGTCGAGCTGGTCGAAGCCAATGGCATCGCGCCCTGCTACATCCGCCCAGTCAGCTTCCGCGGCTACGGCGAGATCGGCGTCAACCCCAAGGGCACGCCGGTCGAGACCTACATCGCGAACTATCCCTGGGGCAAGTACGTCCCCGGCGACGAGGGCGCGGACGTGTGCATCTCGTCGTGGAACCGCCTCGCACCGAACACCATGCCATCGCTGGCGAAGGCGGGCGCGAACTACATGAACTCGCAGCTCATCCGCATGGAAGCCGACCTGAATGGCTTCAGCGAAGGCATTGCGCTCGACGTGAACGGCTATCTTTCGGAAGGCTCGGGCGAGAACCTCTTCATCATCCGCAACTCGACGCTCTATACATCGCCGCTCGCAAACTCGGTGCTGAACGGGATCACGCGTGACTCGGTGCTGACGCTGGCGCGGCACCTCGGCATCCCCGTCGTCGAGCAAGCGCTGCCACGCGAGCTGCTCTACATTGCCGACGAGGTATTCTTCACCGGCACAGCCGCTGAGGTCACGCCGATTCGCTCTGTCGATCGCATCCTGGTGAAGGACGGCAAGACGGGACCGATCACCCACCAGCTCGCAGACGAGTTCTTCGGCATCGTGAACGGCACCCGCCCGGACCGCTACAACTGGCTGACACCAGTGAACGTACGCGCGGCGGAGCCGGTCGGCGCATAAGCCATCGCATCGGCTACAGATGGCAGAAGGGCAGCCGCGAGGCTGCCCTTCTGCTTTGGTGTCGCGCTTCTTTCTTTACTGCACCGGATCGCCCATTTCGTTGCGGTATTCGATCGAGCCGAGGTTGAGGGCCTTCATGCCGGGCTCGATCTTGGTGCGATCGCCGACTGCGACGATCAGCATCTGCTGCGGGTGCACGTGGGTGTCGGCGGCCTGCTTCACCTGCTCCGGCGTGACGGCTGCGAACTGCTCCGGCAGCATGGCATAGTAGCTGTCCGGCAGGTGATAGACGAACAGCTCAGACATCAGCGCGGAGGTACCGCGCGCTGTCTCGAACTGGCCGGGCACGGAGCGCGTCTCCGACTCCTGCGCCAGCTTCAGCTCCTTCGCGGTCGGCGGATCGGTAGTGATGCGCTCGAGTTCAGCGACGAGTTCTTTCGTCGCCGGGGCAGTGACATCTGTGCGTACCGCGCTGCCCGAGTAGAGCAGCCCACCGAAGCGATGGAATGCGAAGGCTGAGAAGGCACCGTAGGTGTAGCCGTGCTGCTCGCGCAGGTTCATGTTGATGCGCGAGGAGAAGAGGCCGCCGAGCACATCGTTCATGATCAACAGGCTGGGGTAATCGGGCGTGGAGCGCGGCACGCCCAGGCCGAACGCCAGCAGAACAGTCTGCGGCGCACCGGGCTTGTCGACGATGATGATGCGGCGGGTGGCGGCTGTCGGCTCTGGCACGCTCTTTGCCGCGCCGGCATAGTTGTCCGCCGGCTTCCACGGACCGAAGTACTTGTCTGCGGCGGCACGCGCCTCCTGCTCAGTCAGGTCGCCGGTCAGCACCAGCGCAGCATTTGCCGGGCCGTAGTGCTGCTGCCAAAATCCGGTCAGGTCGCCGCGCGTAAAGCTCTTGACTGCGGCAGTGGTGCCGATCGCGGGATAGCCGTACGGCGCGTCACCATAGAGCGCCCTCTCGCCCACACGCAACACGGCCTGACGCGGCTGGTCTGCTTCCTCGAGAATGGCGGTGAGCTGCTGCTTACGCACGCGCTCGATCTCCTCCGGCGCAAAGGTCGGATACTCGACCAGTTCGGAGAGCAGTTGAAGTTCCGCGTCCGAGACGTTGCTCAGGCTATCCATCGACGGGCCTGCGAGATCGACGGTGGCGGTCGAGCGCAGTTGCGCGCCGAGATGATCGACGGCGTCGGCGATCTCGGTCGAGGAGCGATCGCGCGTGCCCTCGGTCAACATGCGCGCCGTGAAGCTGGCGAGACCGGGCTTTCCTTCCGGATTGGCATCGCCGCCAGCCAGCGACACAAGGTTCGCACTCAGCACAGGCAGCGAGTGATCCTCGACGAGGTAGACCTGCATCCCGTTCTTGAGCGCGAAGACCTTCGGCACCGGCAGATGCGCGGTGGGCAGCGGGCCGGCGGCTGGCGCGGTCTTGCGCCAGTCCTGTGCTGTCTCAAAGGTGGCCGGGTAGGGATTTTCGACCTTTACGTTGGCGTCGGTATCGGCCGGGCTCCTCGGCACATCTTCAGTAACTTTCTTGCCGTTGACCACCGTCACGACGACACGCTTGCTGTCGGTGAGCTGCTCCTGCGCGATCTTGCGGACAGAGGCGACAGTCACATGCTGGAAGCGGGCGACATCCTTCGGCAGATAACCGGGGTCGCCGGTGTAGTAGTTGTAGTAATCCATGCGGTCCGCAACGCCGCCGAAGCCGCCCAGCCGCTGCAGCCCGCCGATCAGCCCAGTCAGGCGCGTGTTGCGCGCGCCGTCCACGTCAGCCGCGCTCGGGCCCTGCTCGCGCATGGCCTTCAGCTCGATGTCGACTGCCGTCTTGATGTCCGCCGGCGAGGCGCCCGGACGCGCCGTGACATCGCACTGCGCTACCGAGCCGAGGCGCAGCGAGTTCAGCTCGCAGTGCACCGACTGCGCCAGCTGCTTCTCATACACCAGCTTGCGGTAGAGGCGGCTCGCCTTACCGCCGCCCAGGATGCTCATCAGCAGGTCGGCATCCGCATCGCCCGGCTGAAAGGCCGGCGGCATCAGCCAGCCGTAGGTGACGCGCGGCAGCTGAACGGTATCTGTCACCGTGGCTGTCTTCTCGGACGTGATCGGCGGGGTGGTCACCGTGACGGGCGGCGGCTCCGGGCCTTTGGGCACCGGACCGAAGTAGCGCTCGACCAACTGCTTCAGCTTGGCTTTGTCGAAGTCGCCCGCAATCGCGAGGTTCGCATTGTTCGGCGTGTAGTAGTTGCGGAAGAACTGGCGGACATCGTTGAGCCGCGCGGCTTCGATGTCGGCGTGCGACCCGATGACCGACGCGTAGTAAGGATGTGTCTTGGGAAAGAGCTGGTGGTAGAGCTCTTCATCGCCCAGCGAGTAGGGCTGGTTCTCGCCCTGGCGGCGCTCGTTGCGCACGACATCGCGCTGATTGGTGAGCTTCTCGCGGTCGAGCGTCTCAAGCAGGAAGCCCATGCGATCGCTCTCGAGCCACAGAGCAAGCTCCAGCTGATTGCTGGGCACCGTCTCGAAGTAGTTGGTGCGATCGAAGTCAGTAGTGCCGTTAATGCCTGTCGCGCCCGCGCCTTCGAGGTAGCGGAAGTGAGCCTTCTCGCCAACGTGCTCTGAGCCTTCGAACATCATGTGCTCGAACAGGTGGGCAAAGCCAGTGCGGCCTTGCGCCTCATTCACCGGCCCGACGTGGTACCAGAGGTCAACGGCGACCAGCGGCAGCCGATGATCCTCATGCAGCAGAACGGTCAGACCGTTAGGGAGCGTGTAGCGCTCATACGGAAGCTGCGGGACTTTGAGCGGCCGGTTTGCCTGAAGCTTCGGAGCCGGCTGTGCAAAGACGGGGAGCGCGAGAGCGAGAACCGCGACAGAACGAAACAGGAATAGGCGCAAGGGTTAGGTCCTCCAGCAACACAGGGAACGCGCAGCGCCACGATCATACCCGCGACGGCCGCGCATTGCAGAGTTTCCGAGGTCTCCGTTGCGGGACTAAAACATCAGGGAGGAGGGCGCGGCATGCCTGCGAGGAAAGCTTCGAGAGTTAGCGTGAGTGAGGGAACGGCTGGCGCCATCTTCGCCCTGAATGAGCGGCTCAACCAGTTGCTGATTGCGCATCTGGACCCGTCGATTTGGACGGCGATCCCAGTTGGCAAGGTGCGCACCGTGTGCGCCATCTTCACGCACGTCCACAACGTCCGCGCAAAGTGGGTGCGGTTGACAGCGCCTGATCTTGGGGTGCCGGAGTTGCTCAATCGCGCGCGCTGCACACAGCAGCAGGCCAGCGCTGGATTGGCAGCGAGCGCCCATGCCTGCGAGGCTTTGCTGAATGAGGCACTCTCGGGAAAGGGACGTGTCGAGACATTCCGTCGCGATGGTTGGGCCGATGCGTGGCCAGTCGGACCCGAGATGCTCTGCTACATGCTGTGCCACGAAGCGCATCATCGTGGGCAGGTTTGCATGCTCGCTCACCAACTTGGCTCGCCCCTGCCGGCGAAGCTGACGTCGGAGATGTGGGATTGGCCGAGGCTCTCCCGCGCGACCGATCCGGGTGGTAGATCATCGAGCCGCTGACGGTCCTGGAGCTTAGACGCCGGCGTTGGCTGGCTCCGGTTGCGGGGGCGTCGCTGCCTGCGCATGCGGCGCCTCGGGCGGCACGGGCGCGGTTGGGTCCACCATGATCGGCGAGGCAAGATCGAGCGGCTTCTCCTGCGCGCTCTGCCGCTCCGGCACCAGCACCTCCCACCCGGGCAGCTTCTGGTTTCCAGTGATCAGGCGCGCACCGTGGCCCTGGGTCAGGTAGGTCCAACCCCACTGCATCAGGACGGAAAGGCGATTGCGGAAGCCGATCAGGAAGTAGATGTGAACCACCAGCCAGCTGAGCCAGGCCATGAAGCCGCCCCAGTGTGCCTTGAACGGCCACTTTACGTCCGCAACAGCGCGGGCGCGACCGATCGTTGCCATGTCGCCCTTGTCAAAGTAGTGGAAGGGCTTGCGCGGCCGCCGGTCCATGTCGGCCTGGATCATGTGCGCGGCCTGGGCGCCCATCTGCATGGCGGGCTGGGCCACGCCGGGCACGTGCTTGCCGTTCTCGGTGGCCTCGGCCAGGTCGCCGCAGACGAAGACATTCGGCAGCCCCGGCGGGTTCAGGGTGGCGTCCACGATGACCGAACCGCGCTTGTTGACGGGGGTCCCCAGCATGCGGCCGAGCGGCGAGGCCTGCACGCCCGCAGCCCATAGCGTGACCAGCGATTCGACCTTCTGCTGGTTTGGCTCGTTACCGATGGTGACGTAGCCGGGCTCTATATTCGTCACGGTCTGGCCGGTGATGATCTCGACGCCGAGCTGCTTGAGCTGTTCGACTGCCTTGGCCTGCAGGTCCTCGGGGTACGAGGGTAGGATGTGCGGGCCGCCCTCGACCAGCAGGACACGCGTGTTCTGCGTCTGGATGTGGCGGAAGTCGCCGCCCATGAAGTAGCTGGCGATGTCGCGGATGGCCCCGGCAAGCTCGACGCCTGTGGGGCCGCCGCCGACGATGACAAAGTTCAGCGGCGGATGGTGCCCGGTCTCGGCCGCCTCGCGCTCCGCGAGCTCGTAGGCGAGCATGATGCGGCGGCGCATCTCCGTTGCGTCTTCGACCGTCTTGAGCCCCGGCGCGAGCGCTGCCCAGTCGTTGTGGCCGAAGTAGCTGTGCGTCGAGCCAGTGGCCAGGATCAGGTAGTCGTACGGAAGGCTGGCATTGCTGCGGAGCTGAACCGTGCTGTGCGCGGCGTCGATGCCGACCACCTCGTCCATCAGCACCTCAACGTTCTTGCGGTGCCGCAGAACGGTGCGGATCGGCTGCGCGATGTCTGCCGGGGAGAGCACGCCCATGGCGACCTGGTAGAGCAGCGGCTGGAAGGTGTGGTGGTTGCGACGATCCACCAGGGTGACGTCGACCGCCATGCCTCCCAGGACCTCAGCAGCCTGAAGACCGGCGAAGCCGCCACCGACGATGAGGACGTGGGGGCGCTTCGGCGTGGAGGCAGTGGTCCCGGCAACGCTGCTGGTCATGGTCGCTCCTTGGGTGTGATCGTTCTCTCATCAGACAGATGCGGCACACCCCGGCCAGGCTTCGCGACATGGGCTATCGCGTTTCGGCCGGGTGCGCGGGCGGTGCTTCGGCCGCGTTGAGTACCGTGACATCCCGCATTAGCGCTAAGAAAGGCACGCTGGGAGCGTTCAGCTCTGGCATACGTCCCTCCCTTGATCCCGACTCTAGAGTATCCCGGCCTGCCGCGGTCGAGACGTCTGGCACCGGCGGCGGTCCAACTGGCGTGGTCGTGTTCGCAGGACCGCCCGCCCTGGCGCTCCCGGCCGCAGCAGGCGAGCCAGACGGCTGAACCAGCCGGGTGAGCCGGCTCAGGTCGACCGTGTTGTCAGGCCGCAGGGGCAGCACGCCTGCGGGCTGCCCGGCGGGGTCGCCCGCACCCTGCACCGGGCCGGAGAGCCCATTGGCGTCCGGCGGTCGAAGAAACAACATGGCGCGCTGATGGAGCGCGAAGGCTGGATCCTGCTGCCACTCGGCTGGCGGCATGTGAAGGATGTAGTTGGTGCCCACAGAGGTGCCGCGCACCCCGACATCCACGCGGAACTCAACGTCGACAGCGTCCGGCCGGGTGCTCGGGACTGGCGTGGCGCTCGGACCTCCTGCGGGCTGGGCGCCGGCGGGCAGACGAATCGCGTAGACCTGCCCCGCGAAGATCGCTCCCGAGGCGTGGACCATCTCCGCGAGCACGTCTTCGGCGCTGGACGCCGACGCGATGGCAGCAGCCGGTGGGGGAGCCTGCGGATTCGCCGCCAGCGCAGAGCAGCCGCCGAACCCGCTCAGCAGCAAGACAGCGACGAGGCGGGCTGACCCTGCGCTCTCGCCGGAATGGCTGCGATCAAATTTCGGGGTAAAAGTCGAAGAAGGCATCGATGCTCTGCTTGAGTTGGCTTTCGATCTGCTCGCGCGAGCCCTCGAGCACATGCATCGTGACCTGCGCCTCGTTGCCGTTGTGGAGCGTGACCGGGGCCGCGCCCACCTGCTTTACCTCGTCGGCCGGCAGCAGCCGCATTCCGTAGACCAGGACCAGGTCCGCCATGCTTGTCTCCTCGATTCCTGCGTGATTTCTGCGTGCGTTTCGGTGCGATTCGATGCGCGAAGCTGCCGATTCAGTCTAGTCGCTTGCCATGGATTCGCGAGCGGCGCGCGATGAACCCTTCCCTGCTGGTTAGAATCAAATTCGTACGCTCATGGCAGACAACGTTCGCGATACCGTCATCCTTGGCTCCGGCTGCGCCGGGCTCACCGCCGCCATTTACACCGGGCGCGCCAACCTGAAGCCGCTCGTCCTTGAAGGGCATGAGCCCGGAGGGCAGCTCTCGATCACGACGATGGTCGAGAACTTCCCCGGCTGGCCGGACGGCATCCAGGGGCCCGAGCTGATCGACAACATGAAAAAGCAGGCCACCCGGTTCGGCGCTGAGTTTCGCATGGCGCACCTGGTCTCGGCCGATCTGTCACAGCAGCCGTTCGTGCTCAACCTGGGCGCGGAGACGGTACGCACCCGCACGCTGATCATCGCGAGCGGCGCGTCGGCACGCTGGCTGGGGCTGCCCTCCGAGCAGGAGCTGATCGGGCACGGCGTTTCATCCTGCGCCACCTGCGATGGCTTCTTCTTCTCCGGCCGGGAACTTGCCGTGATCGGCGGCGGGGACACGGCGATGGAAGAGGCGCTGTTCCTGACCCGGTTCGCCAGCAAGGTCTACGTGCTGCACCGCTCGGAGACGTACCGCGCTTCGCAGATCATGCTTGAACGGGCGCGGGCGCACGAGAAGATCGAGTTCAAGTCGAGCGTCGTGGTCGAAGAAGTACTCGGGACCGAGCAGAAGGAAGTAAGCGGCCTGCGTCTGCGCCATGTCGGCACTAACGAGACATCCGTCCTGCCGGTCAGCGGCATGTTTCTGGGCATCGGCCACGAGCCGAACACGAAGGCCTTTGTCGGCCAGATTGAACTCGACAACGACGGCTACATCGTCACGCATGAGCAGGTGCACACACGCATCCCGGGTGTGTTTGCCTGCGGAGATGTGCAGGACCGGCGCTACCGGCAGGCGATCACGGCGGCCGGATCGGGGTGCTCTGCGGCGCTCGAGGCAGAGAAGTACCTGGAGGAGCTGGGGCGCTGAGGCTGTCGTTCCGAAACGGGCTCAGTTATAGGAACCGAACTCCCTCGGTCGCTAGCAGGTCACCCACCAAAGGTAACGTTCTCCTTCCCCGTTGGCCGGCACTTTGGTTACAGTGATGGTGCGCCTCTGCGCTCTGGAGTCCCTATGCGTCGCTCCTCCCGCACCCTTGCTCTTTCCCTCGCCCTGCTTGCTTCGTGCGCTGCGCCGGCCTTCGCTGAATCGCCGGGCGGCACCAATCCGGTGCCGCCGCCGAAGAGCAGCTCGACGACAACGACGGACTCGACATCGCTGCTGCAGTTGCTGGTATCGCTTCTGGGGCTGTGACGCGTAGTCTCGTCGCAGGGCAGCGACGGGATGCACACTTCGACTCTCGATCAGGTTCTGTGGGCGGTGGGCTTTCTGGGCCATGCCGCCCTGTTCCTGACCCTTTTGCTGCGTCACCGGATGCGGCAGTTTCCCGCCTTCTCTGCTTACATCGGCTTCCAGATTGTCACCACCGCTGTGCTCTTTGCCGACTACTGGTACCTGCACGCATTGGGCTATGCACCGCTTTACTGGGTAGCGGCCCTGGTCGACTTCTGCCTGCTGGTGGGCGTGCTCAGCGAGGTCGCGCTGCACGTGCTGCGCCCCGCAGGGCGATGGGTGATGGAGGCGCGTGGCCAGCTCGCGCTGTGGACCGGGCTGGGCATATTGGTCGCGCTGGCGCTTACCTTCTGGGTGAGCCCGCTGCATGCGCAATCGCCGCAGGCGTGGCAGTACCGCGGCAACCTGTTCACCAGCATTGTGATCTGTGAGCTGTTCACCGCCATTCTGCTCACCTCGCAGCGGGCGGGGGCGTACTGGCGGTCGCGCGTGGTCGGGGTCGGCGCGGGATTGACGGTCTGGGCGCTGGTGTCGTTTGCCGCGGATGCGCTGCAAACGCAGTGGCTGGACGGACGGCACCATGTCTTGCTCCAGACAGTGCGCAAGATGGCGTGGCTGGTGGCACTTGGGTACTGGATCGTGAACTTCTGGAGAGATGAGCCCGAAAAAGAACAGCTTCCGCCGGGGCTGCAAAATGTCATCTTGCAACACGCGAACAGACTGAGTTACGATCTCGCCGAAGCGTTGGGTACCCGGGAGAGGGAGTCCCGCTAGCGATGTTCGCTCTGGTCACGATCGCGGTGTTCCTCCTGGGGCTTGCCGGCCTGCAGTTGCGCTTCTTTCTGCGCCGCAAGCGGCAGCAGACCATGACGTGGAGCACGCTGGTGAGCCGGCTGGAGCCGCTGCAGTTTGCGGACCTCGAAAAGATCGCCAAGGCTTACCTGGAACCGCGCGCCAACCAGCTTGAGATGACCCCGCAGGCGATGTGGCGCCTGTTAGGCGGCTGCGACGGGCTGCCCCGTCTGCGACGCAACGCCGAGGTCATGCTGGACCTGGCGATCTTCGTTCAGCGGTGGAATTTTGAGGATGCGACGATCGTGGCGGAGATGATGCGCCGGGATGCGGCACGCATGCAGAAGGCCATCACCCAGATCGAGGTGGCGCTGCTGCTCCGGCGGCAGAGCTTCCGCATCCCGTTCTACATCCATGAGGCCTCAGCCGCGTACTACCTGATGCGGCAGCGCCTGCTGGCGCTCTACGAGACGAGCCACGCGGGGCTGCTGCCCCGGCTGGTGCAGGCGCTGTAAGCCGCCCCAGACTCTCTTCCCCCGGGCTTGCCTCCCTGACGCACCACGCTCCTGACGCGGTATCCTGATGGACGGCGCTGCGATCCTCCGGATGGGGGACGTGGACCCGAGCGTTAGACACCCCTCCGGCGTGCCCTCGCCCGCAAATCGAACCGCGAGGTCCGCTGATGCCCTTGCCACTGCTTCGTCATGACATTGCTGCGCGCAACGGCGCTGACCGGCATGCGTCCGCTTCGCCTGTGCAGCCTGCCCCCACCCCGACCCTGGACCCCGACAGCCCGGAGGCGTGGCAGCAGTTGCGCGCTCTTGGCCACCGCATGCTCGATGACATGTTCGACGACCTAGCCAGTCTGCGCGAGCAGCCCGCCTGGCGCACTCTGCCGGCAGCGTCGAGCCACGCACTGTCTGCACCGCTGCCGCACGCCGGGCGATCAGCCGATGCGGTCTACGCGACCGTCCGCGAGCATCTGCTGCCCTACACCATCGGGAATCGCCATCCGCGTGCGTGGGGCTGGGTGCGCGGGACCGGAACGCCGCTTGCGATGCTGGCGGACATGGTGGCGTCCGGACTGAACGCCCACCTGGCGGGCGGCCACCAGGCGCCAGCCGTGGTTGAGGCGACTTGCCTGCGCTGGCTGGCGGAGCTGATGGGGATGCCCGCGGAGAGCTCCGGCCTGCTGACGACGGGAGCCACGATGGCGAACCTGATCGGGCTCGCAGTGGGACGGCATGCCAAGGCAGGCTTTGACGTGCGACGGGAGGGACTCCAGTCCGGCCATCCGCAGTTGCTGGTCTACGGCTCGACCGAGACACACTCCTGGGCCGAAAAGGCGATGGAGTTGATGGGGCTGGGGCGCGACAGCTACCGCCGCATCGCCGTCGATGATGAGTACCGCATTGTTCCCGCAGAGTTGGAGGCGCAGATCGAGCGCGATCGCGCTGCCGGACACCAGCCAACGGTGCTCATTGCGAACTGCGGTACGGTGAACACCGGGGCCATGGATGATCTGGTGGCGCTGGCGGAGATTTGCCGACGGCAGAATGTGTGGTTCCATGTGGATGGCGCATTCGGCGCGTTGCTGCGCCTGACTCCCGAGTACGCCCCGCTGGTGGCCGGCATCGAGCAGGCGGACTCGCTCGCGTTCGACCTACATAAGTGGATGTACCTGCCGTTTGAGATCGGCTGCGTCCTGGTGCGCGATCCGAAGCTGCACACAGCGGCCTTCGCTACGCAGGCGAGCTATCTCGAAGAGGCGCAGGGCGGCATCATGGCGGGTGGTCTGCCGTTTGCGGATCGCGGCATCGAGCTGACCCGCGGCTTTCGCGCATTGAAGCTGTGGATGTCGCTCGAGGTCCACGGCGTGGAAACGTATGCGGGGCTGATCGCGCGCAACATGGAGCAGGCGGCGCTGCTCGAGCAGTGGATCGAGCGCTCGCCGCGGCTCGAAATGCTCGCGCCGCGGCCGAGCAATGTCGTGTGCTTCCGCTACACGCGTCCGGGGATGAGCGAGGAACAACTGAATGTATTGAACCGGCGGCTCGTCGTGGAGTTGCAGGAGTCTGGCGCGTACGTTGTTTCGGGGACCACGCTGGGCGGCCGCTACGCCGTGCGCATCGCGAACACCAATCATCGCAGCCAGGCGAGCGATTTTCAGGCGCTGGCCGAGGACTGCGTGCGTGTCGGCGACGAACTGACAGAGGCGCGATGAACACAGCCGCGGACTTTTCCGCCAACCTGGCCGAGGTGCGCGAGACGATTGCACTCGCTTGCCGCCGCGCTGGTCGACAGCCGGAAGAGATCACATTGATCGCGGTGACGAAGATGCACCCACCGGCGGCGATGGCCATCTCTGCCGAGGCGGGGCTTACGCATATCGGTGAAAACAAGGTGCAGGAGTTCGAGTCGAAGCAGCAGGAGTGGACCGCGCTGCGCGAGGCACATGACACGGGCTCGAGCAGCCGACGCCTGCGCGCACACCTGATCGGACACCTGCAATCGAACAAGGCAGCCAAGGCGGCGGCACTGTTCGACTCGGTCGATTCTGTCGATTCGCTGCGGCTGGCAGAGCGGCTGGACAAGGCTGCCGCGGCACTCGGTCGCAGGCTGCCGGTGCTGCTCGAGATCAAGCTCAGCGAGGAGGACGCGAAAACTGGCCTCGCACCGGAGAGCGCGGAGCTGGCGGAACTGCTGGAGCGGTTGCCGGATCTCGCCAACCTCGAGATGCGCGGGCTGATGACGGTGCCGCCGTACCTGCGCGATGCCGAGGCAGTGCGCCCGTACTTCCAACGGCTGCGCGCGCTTCGTGACGA
This sequence comes from Candidatus Dedyshia acidiphila, assembly GCF_051025295.1. Lineage (NCBI taxonomy): Bacteria > Pseudomonadati > Acidobacteriota > Terriglobia > Terriglobales > Acidobacteriaceae > Candidatus Dedyshia > Candidatus Dedyshia acidiphila. Next base: position 31,101 of record NZ_JBMGJV010000032.1, read on the forward strand.
ATATGCGCAGAGCCACGCGCGGCTGCGCTTCGACGCGCTGTCGATGGGCATGACGCACGACTACGCCGTGGCAATCGAAGAGGGTGCGACCGAGATCCGGCTGGGGACTGCGCTGTTCGGCGCACGCGACTACAGCCGCGCCTGAGGCTGATGTAGCATCGCTCGTGATCCGGGCGCGTGCGGCTCCGATCGGGAAAGGTGCTTCCGCCGTTGACCAAACCGCTCTACGCCGGCGTTCTCGCCGTCATCGTCCTCGGGCTGCTCGCAGTTTCGCTGTCGCGGCTGCGGCGCACGCAGACGAAGGCGGACTACCTGTTGGCCGGCCGCTCGCTCTCCGCATTTGTGCTGGTGTTCACGCTGCTCTGCTCGTGGATCGGCTCAGGCTCGTTGCTGGCTGCTGCGGAGAATGCGTACAACAATGGTTTCGCCGCCCTATGGCAGCCGGCGGGCGGATGGGCCGGGCTGCTGCTGATCTACTTCATCGCGCCGCGCGCGCGCAAGCTGGCCCAGTTCACGATTCCCGACCTGCTCGAGGTGCGCTACAACCAGACGGCGCGCGTGCTCGGCGTCATTGCCGTGCTGTTCACCTACACCGCCATCACCAGCTACCAACTGATCGGCGGCGGTGACATTCTGCACCTGGTCTTCCCCGCCGTGTCGCCGGACGCGGGCAAGTATCTGATCGGCGCGTTCGTCGTGCTATTCACGGCCATTGCCGGCATGTCGTCGGTCGCGTACATGGATGTCGCAATCGGCCTGCTTGCCACTATCACGATCACACTCTCGCTTCCCTTCCTGATCCACCGCGCCGGTGGGTGGGGCGGCGTGCATTCGGCGTTACCGGCCACGCATTTTGCTGTCTTCGGGGATGTCACGCCGCTGCGTGCGCTCGAACTCTTCTTCCCCACCATGCTCCTCATGCTGGGAAACCAGGCGATGTACCAGAAGTTCTTTTCCGCCAAGTCGGAGGCCGCGGCGCGCAAGGCGGTCGTTGGATGGGTGGTGGGCACTGTGGTGCTGGAATCGGTGATCGTCGGCCTCGCCGTGGTGGCGTCCGCGGTCTTCCCGACGGGCGAGGTGCACCAGCATCCGCGCGAGGTCATCGCGTGGACCGCGCTGTACGGGGTGCCGAACTGGCTGGGTCCGCTGCTGATCGGCGCTGTGTTCGCGAAGATCATTTCGACTGCCAACAACTATCTGTTCTCGCCCGCCACGAATCTGGTGAACGACATCTTCACGCGCTACCTTGCGCCGAATGCGTCGAACCGCGCCATCCTGCTGGTCTCGCGCAGCATGGTGGTGCTGCTTGGGCTGTGGGCGCTTTACCAGGCACTGCACACACAGTCCGTGTTGCAGAAGTCGCTCTACGCTTACACCATCTACTCGGCCGCACTGACGCCGGTGATCCTGGCGGCGTTCTATTGGCGACGCGCGAACGCGGCGGGCGCGGTGTCCGCCATCGCCGTCGGCACGGTGGTCACTGTGTCCTGGGATACCAGCTTCATCCACCAGCATCTGCCGGCCGTGCTGGCGGAGCGCGACGCGATCTTCCCGGCACTCGTCGCCGCCGTGGGATGTCTGCTGCTGGTCAGTCTGCTGACGGCACCGCCATCGGCAGCGCAAGTGGCGCCATTCTTCCCTGACGAGATGCCGCAGCCCGCCGTAGCCGATGGTGACTGATGGCGATTGCCGCGCTGACAATCCAGCTCTCGATTCCGATGTCGCGCTCGCTCAAGGACCGACGGCAGGTGGTACGCAGCTTGAAGGACCGGCTGCGGCAGGGCTTCAACATCTCGGTCGCGGAGCTCGACGAAGCTGTCACCTGGCAGAGCGCGACGATCGGCATCGCCGCCATCTCTGCCTCGCGCGACTACTTGCGCGGGCTGATGGACGAGGTGGAGCGGGCGGTGGTTCGCCTGGTGGCCGAGCACGGCGCAGAGGTCACAGATGCATTCTGGGATTACGTCGACGCCTGACCCGCGCGTTCCGGGCTGATCTGGCGCAGGGGTCTGGTATCCTGACAGGTTTCTTCGGGCAGAAAGTGTGAGCAAAGCACTGTCCGGGTAAGTTCCTTTTGGAGGTGTCCGATGCCAGAACAGCGCGCGCGCAAATATCACCGGGATCGCGTGGCCGACACTCTGAAAGATGAGATCGGCACCATGATTCAAGGCGAGCTGTCGGACCCACGCATCGTCTCGGCGCACGTGACCGAGGTGGTGATGAACACGGGCGGTAAGTCCGCACGCGTCTACGTCGCCAGCGATGGTCCGCGCGAGGACGATGAGGGCCTGATGGAGGCGCTCAGCAACGCTCGCGGCTACATCCGGCGCGGGCTGCTGGATCGCATGGGCGTGCGCCACGTCCCGGAGCTGACCTTTCACCTGGACCGCACCGAACGCATGACAGCGCGGATTGAGGAGCTGCTCGGACGACGCCGCGGCAAGGCCAGTAAGGTCGCCGCCCCCGTGGCGACGGAGGGCAAAGAAGGCGCATGAAGACGGCCCCCCCTGCGTCGCATCCCTGCGACCACGTGCTCGTCGGCTCACTCGACAGCCGTGCGTTCGCAGACGGCCAGGAGCGCTCGCCGCGCGCCTTGCATGCGGCGCATCGTCCACCGGCGGTGGATGGGATTCTTCAGGCGATCCACGAGGCGCAGACCGTTCTCATTACGGCGCACGCGCGTCCGGATGGCGACGCGGTCGGGTCGGTGCTGGCCTGCGGCATGCTTCTCGAACAGATGGGCAAGCAGATCACGATGGTGTTCAGCGATCGCGTGCCGCTCATCTATCGCTGGCTGCCCTGCGCGCAGCGCATTCAGCACTGGCAACGCGTGGAGGGCGACTACGACCTCGTGATCCTGCTCGAATGCGACAGCATCGAACGGGCCCGGCTGCGCGGCCTGGAAGGCCGGCGGCTGATCAATCTCGACCACCACACCAGCGGCCGTCACTTCGCGAACCTGAACTGGATCGACACCGACGCATGCGCCGTGGCGGAGCTGGTTTTTTCGCTCGCCTGCGCTGCAGAGGCGACGATCACGCCGGAGATGGCGACCTGCCTCTACATGGCCGTGCTGACCGATACGGGCTCGTTCTGCTACGAGGGCACGGATGCGCACACCTTTGCGCTGGCGCAGGAGCTGGTGCGGCTTGGCGCGAGCCCCGCGCCGATTGCGCAGGATGTGTACTTCTCGAATCCGATGTCGAAGATGCGGCTGCTCGGATCGGCGCTGATGAGCCTGCGGCGTGATGGCCGCGTGGCATGGCTGTGGGTGACGCAGGCAGACATGGAGCGGGCGAACGCGGCCGAAGAGGACTGCGAAGGCATCGTGAACTACGCCATCAGTATCGCGGGCGTGGAGATTGCCGTCTTCCTCCGTGAGCTTCCCGATCATCGCGTGCGGCTCAGCCTGCGCAGCAAAGGCTCGGTGAACGTAGCCGCGATTGCCGAGAGCTTCGGTGGCGGCGGACATGAGAATGCCAGCGGTTGCACGCTGTCCGGTCCCATGGCTGCGGCGACGGAAACGATCCTGACCCGGCTGCGCGCGCAGGGCTGACGAACCGCATGTCTGTCACCGCGCGCTTGCGGTGAGTGGCCTCTTTCTTCCATGATGGCGTGGCACGCCGAAATGTCATGACGTCAAGATGAGGTAGTCGCACATGGAACGATGGCCCGAGTTGGACTGGACAGCCTGGCAACCCACTGCCGACACGCTGCACTTGTGGACGCAGATTGTAGGCAAGGTGCGCATGAGCCTGCACCCGCACCTGCCGCACTGGTGGCACGTGACGCTCTACGTCAGTGCGCGCGGGCTGACCACGCGGACCATTCCCATCCAGGGCGAGATGGTGGAGATCGAGTTCGACTTCCTCACCCACCAGCTTCACTTCCGGCTCAGTTCGGGCGCGTCGCACTCCACACCACTGCGTGCGCAGAGCGTCGCGGATTTCTACTTCGAGTTTCAGCAGACGCTCACGCTGCTCGGCATCGCTGCGACGGTCGACCCAATGCCTGCGGAGATTTCCGGGGCGATTCCGTTCGACCAGGACACGCAGCACGCGTCCTATGACCCGGATGCGGCACAGCGCTTCTGGCGCGTGCTGATGAGCGCGGATGATTTGTTCCAGCAGTTCTCGGCGAACTTCCTGGGCAAGATGAGCCCGGTGCATTTCTTCTGGGGAAGCTTCGACCTGGCCGTGACGCGCTTCTCTGGCCGGCGCGCGCCGGAGCGTGCGAACGCCGACTTCATGACGCGTGAGGCCTACTCGCACGAAGTGATCAGCGCCGGCTTCTGGCCGGGCAATGGCGGCTACGGGGAGGCTGCGTTCTACTGCTATGCCGCGCCTGTACCGGCAGGACTGGCCAGCGTGAAGGTGGAGCCTGCGGCGGCCTACTATGACACCAAGATGGGTGAGTTCCTGCTGCGTTACAACGACGTCCGCAAGCACGCCGACCCCGATCGAGCGGTGCGCGCGTTTCTCGAGTCCACTTATGCTGCGGCGGCGGACGAAGCCGATTGGGACCGCGCTGCGCTGGAGCGGCCGCACCGCTAAGTCAACTGCAAACCTGCCGTATGATGTGCGTCATGACGAAGTCTCTTGCGTCAATGACGCTGCTGCTCTCCGCCTCGCTTGTGTTCGCCGCACCTGCCCGCAAACAGAAATCAGCCGAACACGGGACGCCGCCCAGTGCGCCGATCACGCTCGATGTTGATCTGTCGGACGCGCCGCGTCACCTGCTGCATGCGCATGAGCAGATCCCGGTGACGGGCGGCGCGCTCACGCTGGAGTACGCGCAGTGGATCCCGGGCAATCACCGCCCCACGGGCGAGATCGACAACCTTGCCGGTCTGTTCATTCGCGCGAATGGCAAAGAGCTTGCCTGGCGGCGCGATGAGGTGGACATGTACGGCATCCACCTGACCGTGCCCGAGGGCGTGACGTCGCTCGATGTGACGTTTGACTTTCTCGCCGTGCCGGGCAGCACGGGCGGCGATGAGGACGAGGCGACCAGCGCAAACATCGCAGTGCTCGAGTGGAACTCGGTCACGCTTTATCCCGCGCACATCCCGGTCGCGGAGATTCCGATCACGGCCAGCATCACGGTGCCTGAAGGCTGGAAGCTGGGCACAGCGCTGACGCCGACCGGCAACACGGGAAGCAAGACGAGCTTCCAGACTGTGCCGGTGGGCACGCTGATCGATTCGCCGCTGATCACGGGCCGCTACTTCCGCGAGATTCCGCTCGCGTCCGAGATCAGCCCGAAGCATTACCTGGACGTTGCGGGTGAGACTGCGGAGGATGTCGAGATCAAGCCGGCAATCCTCGATTCGTTATCGCGACTGGTACGTGAAGCCTCGACGCTCTACAACTCGCACCACTACGAGACATACCATTTCATCCTGTCGCTCAGCGATACGGTGCGCGGCGAGGGACTGGAGCACCACCAGTCGAGCGACAACGGCATGGGCGAGAAGGGTCTGTCCGATCCGCAGCACGAGATGCTCGAGGCCGACCTGCTGCCGCATGAGTTCACGCACTCATGGAACGGCAAGTACCGCCGCCCGGTGGGCTTGGCGACACCGGACTACGCCACTCCGCAGCGGGGAACCCTGCTGTGGGTGTATGAGGGCATGACGCAGTACTGGGGTGGCGTGCTGGCCGTACGCAGCGGCCTGCTGACGCCTGAGCAGTATCGCGACTCGCTTGCGCTCACGGCAGCTTACCTGGACCAGAAGCCGGGCCGCACGTGGCGCGATCTTGAAGACACTGCGATCGCAGCACAGATCCTGCGTGGGAATAGTCAGAACTACAGCAACTGGCGGCGCGGGCAAGACTACTACCCCGAGGGCGAGCTGCTGTGGCTCGATGCAGACACCACAATCCGCCAGCTCACGCACGGGCAGAAGTCGCTGAATGATTTCGCAACGGCCTTCCTCTCGGTCGGCGGGAATACACCTCCAAAGGTGGTGCCGTACACGTTCGACGAGATCGTCAGCGGTCTGAACAACGTCGTCGCGTATGACTGGCGCGGCTTCCTGACAGAGCGGCTGACCTCGCATGCAGATCATGCGCCGCTCGGCGGTATCGAGCACGGCGGGTACAAGCTGGTCTATCGCGATGAGCCGAACGCGTTCGAGAAGGCTGAAGACAGCATCCGTCATGGCGCGGATGCGTACTACTCGCTCGGGCTGCGCATCGCGCAGGACGGCACGATTCGCGATGTGAAGATGTTCTCGCCCGCATACAAGGCGGAGCTGGCGCCGCAGTGGAAGATCGTCGCAGTGGGCGGGATGGGGTTCTCTCCCGAGGCAGTGACCGAAGCGCTCAAGAAAGCCAAGGGGACCAGCGAGCCAATCGAGATGATCGTCTCGAACGATAATCACTTCCGCACGGTGCGGGTGGACTATCACGACGGCCCGCGCTACCCGCAGTTGGAGCGGGATGCCAGCGTGCCTGATCTGCTTGGAGACATCCTGAAGCCGCTCGCCGCGGCGAAGTAGAGCCTGCCAGCGAAACTGCCGCGTAAGTCAAAGGCGCACCGGAAGCCCGGTGCGCCCTTTCTCGTCTCTGCGACAGCGACGATTACGGCAACGTGCCGCCGGTGAGTGTGGACTGGGCTGCGTTGCGCGGGCTTGCGACTTCAAGCACCACGTCATCGCCTGACTTCAGTTCGCGCGCCATCGCTGCGAACTCCTGCGCATTGTGGATCGGCTTGCGGTTGATGCTCTCGATGATCAGGCCGGGCCCGATGGCGGGGCTGAGTTCATCGGCAAACGATCCGGGCTGCACTGCCTGGATCATGACGCCGTGCAGGCTCTTGGGCGCATTCTCCGGCAGGTCGCTGACAGACAGGCCGAGCTTCGCGCGCGCCGCGTTGGGAGCCGACGCATCACCGGGGCCCTTTCCACCGCCCATCTGGGCGACGTTGGTCAGATTGGCGCGATCCTCAATCTGGCAGTTGGTGGTGTGCTTCGTGCCGTTGCGCAGGTAGCCGAGCTCGACTGTCGCGCCAGGCTTGCGGCGAGAGATGTCCTCGACCAGCGCATCGCCATTCTTGACCGGCTTGCCGTCGACTGAGGTGATCACGTCACCCGGCTTGAGACCAGCCTTGTCCGCGCCCTTGCCCGGCGTGACGGAGCTGATGAGTACGCCACTCTCTGCGTTGTACATCTTGGCCACAGCACTGCTGAGGCTGGGCTGGAAGGAGATGCCGATGGACCCGCGCACCACCTTATGCTCCGGCCCAATGAGCTGGTTGTAGACAGTGGCGGCGGTGTCGGATGGCATTGCGAAGCCGATGCCCACGTAGCCAGCACCCTCCGTCGCAATGGCGGTGTTGACCCCGATGACCTCACCACGCATGTTCAGCAGCGGTCCGCCGGAGTTGCCGGGGTTGATGGCGGCATCGGTCTGGATGTAGTGCTTGAACTGCCCACCCACGCCGGTGCCCGCGATGTTGCGATTCTTCGCGGAGATGATGCCGGCGGTCACCGTCTGTTCGAGATCGAACGGCGAGCCGATCGCCTCCACCCAATCCCCAACCTGCACGCCGTCGGAGTTGTCGAGCTTGACGGTGGGCAGCGGATGATCCATGTCGATCTTGATCACCGCGAGATCGGTCTCCGGGTCGCTGCCGATCACGCGCGCACGGTGCCCCTGGTCGCTCTCCGGATCGGTCGTGAGCTTTACGAAGATGCGATCCGCCTTGTGGATCACGTGTTCGTTGGTGAGGATGTAGCCGCGCGGGTCGACGATCATGCCCGAGCCCAACGCGCGCACGGCCTGCTGCTGCATGCCGGGGCCACCCATCTGAGGACCGCCTTGGGGACCGCCCTGGGGGCCACCTTCGGGACCGCCAAAGAAGTGATGGAAGAACTGCTGCATGTCGGGCGGCGCTTCGTTGCCACCGCTGCCGCCACCGTTGTCGTCGTCTCCATCACCACCGTTGCCCTCGCCAGGCGCTCCGCTCGGGCCATTCGCGGAGCCACGCTGCGGCAGCGTCTCGGTGTTGATGTTGACCACGGCGGGCTCAACTTCCTTCGCGATGCGAGTAAAGCTGGTCGACAGATCGACAGGGTCGGGAACGTGCAGCGGCGCGGGACTGTCCGCGTGCACGCCCAGGGTGCCGTGACCGCCCAGCATGTAGCCGCCGCCGAGCGCTGCCGCGAGAACGCCGGCTGCGGCGAGACGGCGGGCAGTCTGTGCCCGTAGCTGTGACGTGTCAGCGCTGAAGTTGTTCAGGCGATCAACTATGGATTTAGTAATTCGAGACATAGGTCGGGTTCCTCGTGACGGGGTTTCGAGTGCTTTTAGATCTCGTGGAGGCCTGCGGCGTCGCCGGAGCGCGCTGCGGGGCCGGAGTGGAGGATGAAGGTCGTGGTGGTGAACCAGACGCTCTGGCGGGTGTTGGTCCAGAAGACGAGCACGAACTGCAGCGCGGACGGCTCTGGGGGTGCGGCGGTCAGGGCGGCGGCAGAAGGCGCTTCAGGCTGCACAATGCTGGCCAGCAGAAGAGGTTTCGCAGGAGTGGCACGGCGGTGCGTGCGGCGTGTGTGAACGCCTCTGTCCGCTAACCGAACGTGAGGCGTGGCAGCTTTCGGAATGATGAGTGACGCCGGAATGGCATGCACATCGCTCGCGGAGACTGCCGGCGCGACGGTCTGGGCTACCGCGGGTGGTGCTGGAGCGAAGCCGACCAGTGCGGGACTTTCCACCAGCCCGCAGCAGACGAGCAGTGCGGCGGCGCCAGTCGGTATCAGGCGGCGGAGCGAGATGCGGGTGACGCTCATCCGGCCGGCATCGAGGATGTGGTCGATGCGCTCGGCCAATTGCGAGCGATGCCCCAGGAACTGGGGCGCAAAGCGCGGCGCGCGCTGGAGAAAGCGTGTGGCGGCAAGGCGCGCAAGGTTTTCAGCGTAGGCGCGCGGCCGCGTGGTGCGCAGCACGGCATCGTCGCACGCCATCTCGCGTGCGGCGGCGAGCTGCTGCTCCAGCCAGAGCAGTGCCGGGATCAACGGCGCGGCGCAGCGGACGAGGGCGAAGAGGAGCGCGGACCAATCGTCGCGGCGCGCAAGGTGCTCGACTTCATGGCGCAGCACCTGCTCGAGCTCCGCGGGGCTGAGCTGCTCGATAAGTCCTTCGGGCAGAACCACGGCGGGACGGCCGAGACCGACAGCGACCGGTGCGCTGACTCTGTCCGACACCAGCAGCCGCACCGGACCGCGGGCTGCGCACATAAGCACGGCAGCATGGTGGTCGCTGTGTTCGGGATCGGCTTCGCGTGCATCGCTCACCATGCGGTGCATGGACCACAGGCCCGCTACTAAGCGCGCCAGGGCGTAAGCAGAGGCAAGAGCGCAGATTGCGGTCCAGAGCACTGCCCAGTGTGGATCGAGAGTAAGGAGCGGCGAAGTGCCTGCTGTAGACGCGGCGGCGGCACGCAGCGACAGCAGCGATGCAGCGATGGGAAGCGCGACGCAGAACACGTAACAGCCAAAGAGCCAGCGATACTGCAGTCGCGCACTCAGGCGCGGCGCGGCTTTCAGGCCGAGCCAGCCGGTGGCGGCGAGCACTGTGCTCTGCCAGAACATGCGGATCCAGAGAGACGACAGCAGCGAGGTGAGCCCGGTGCTCAGGCCGGCAAGGTCGAATGCGGGGGTGACTGCGCTCACTCTGCCTCCGCGATGCGGCGCTTCAGCCGCTCCAGTTCGTCCGGGGTGAGTTCGCGATCGCCAAGGACAGAGACCAGCAGCTTCTCCCGCGAGTTATCGAAGAAGCGTTGCATGATGTGCCTCACGGCAGAGGCGGCCGCTTCCTGCGACTCGACCAGCGGGATGTACAGGAAGGCGCGCCCGAGCTTGCGATGCCGCACGTAGCCCTTCGCCTCGAGCGTCTTCACCGTCGTCAGCACCGATGTGTAGGCGAGCTCCGAGCCCTCGGGCAGCGCCGCGACCAGGTCACTGACGGTCGATTCGCCCAGCTTCCAGAGCAGCTTCATCAGCCTGTGCTCGGCTTCGGTCAGCGTCTTTGAGGGTTTAGGAGGCATGTCGGCTTCGCAATCGAAAGCTACTTGGACGGTTCGCACCGTGTCAACTAGACGATTAGTAGGACGCGGGCGCCGAGCGATTGGTGAGCAAGAAACTCCTGGCGAGACGAATGACTGAAGACCAGCAGCGAAAGAGCCCGGCCGAAGCCGGTGACCACAGGCACAGAACGAAGAGCCCGGCCGAAGCCGGGCTCTCGTCGTGCGTAGTGAAGCGTTAGCGTGCGGCCGTCAGCTCGGGTGCGACCTTCTCGACCACAAAGGCTTCGATCTGGTCGCCCTGGCGGAAGTCGGTGAACCCGTTGATGCCCATACCGCACTCCATGCCGTTGGTGACCTCTCGCGCATCGTCCTTGAAGCGCTTGAGCGACCCGAGCTTGCCCTTGAAGACCTGCTCCCCGCCACGGACGACGCGAACCTCCGCATCGCGACGGATGGAGCCGTCGGTGACGCGGCAGCCGGCGATCGTGCCGATCTTCGGGATGCGGAAGACCTCCTGGACCAGTGCGCGGCCCTGGTAGTTCTCCTTGAACACAGGATCCAGCAGGCCCAGCATGGCCTTGGTGATCTCGTCCTGCAGCTCGTAGATGATCGAGTGCAGCCGGATCTCCACGCCTTCCTGCTCGGCTACTTCGGCGGCCTTGCGCTCCGGCCGGACGTTGAAGCCGATGACGATTGCGTTCGAAGCCGAGGCCAGCAGCACATCGCTCTCGGTGATGGCGCCGACGCCGGTGTGGAGGATCTTGATCCGCACCTTCTCGGTCGACATCTTGAGCAGCGAGTCGGACAGCACCTGCACCGAGCCCTGCACATCGCCCTTGAGGATGAGCGGCAGGTCCTTGACGCCGGCCATCTTGATCTGTTCGGCCAGGTTCTCGAGCGAGACGCGGGAGCTCTTCGAGAGTTGCGACTCGCGCTCCTTCATCTTGCGGTACTGCGCGATGCCCTTGGCCTTGTCGCGATCAGCCACGACCAGGAAGGTATCGCCCGCATCGGGCATGCTTTCCAGGCCAAGGATCTCGACTGGTGTCGAAGGCCCGGCCTCGTCGATGGCCCGGCCGCGATCGTCGAACATGGCGCGAACCTTGCCGAAGGTGTTGCCCACGATGAAGCTGTCGCCGTTCTTGAGCGTGCCGTTCTGCACCAGCACCGTCGCCACCGCACCGCGGCCGCGATCGAGCTTGGCTTCGAGCACCGCGCCCACGCCCGAGCGATCGGGCGTCGCCTTCAGGTCGGCGATGTCTGCGGTCAGGCAGATCATCTCGAGCAGCAGGTCGAGGTTCAGGCGCTTCTTGGCCGAGACGTCGACGAACACGGTCGAGCCGCCCCAGGCTTCGGGCACGAGGCCGCGATCGCCCAGTTGCTGCTTGACCCGGTCCGGCTGTGCGTCGGGCTTGTCCACCTTGTTGACTGCCACAATGATGGGCACGTTTGCCGCGCGCGCGTGGTCAATCGCCTCGAGCGTCTGCGGCATTACGCCGTCGTCCGCCGCGACCACGACCACGACGATGTCAGTGACCTTCGCGCCGCGAGCACGCATGCGGGTGAAGGCTTCGTGACCCGGCGTATCAAGGAAGACGATCTCGCGGCCAAAGGCCGGCGAATCTGCCTTCGCGATGCGCACCTTGTAGGCGCCGATGTGCTGCGTGATGCCGCCCGCCTCGCCGGCGGCGACATCGGTCTCGCGGATCGCGTCGAGCAGCGACGTCTTACCGTGATCGACGTGACCCATGACGGTGACGACCGGGGGACGCGTAACCTCGATCTCGCCGGTAGTCTCACTGCCGAGCAGGGTTTCAAGCTGCTCGTTGGCCATCTCGTCTTCGAAGCTGATGACCGCAGTCTCAGCACCGAACTGACGCGCCACATCCTTGACCAGTTCGCCATCGAGTGACTGGTTGACGGTGACGAATACACCGCGCATGAGCAGGCTGGCAATCAGGTCCTTGCCGCGCACGCCCAGCTTTTCGGCCAGGTCCTTGACGCTGATGCCCTCGGTCACCGTGATGTTGCGGGTGATCGGCATGGGCTCCTGCGGGACCTGCGCTCCGCCAAAACGCGACGGCGGAGCAAAGCCCTTCATCGGGCCTTCCTTGGTCTTCGGATACTGCTGGCGTCCACGGCCGCGCGGCGGACCGCTCGGACGCTGCGGACGCGGCGCCTCACCGGGAGGCGGCATCAGACCGCCGCCGGGGGCTCCGCCAGGACGGGGGCCGAAGCCCGGACGACCGCCAGGGCCGCCGGGACGGGGGCCGAAGCCAGGGCGTCCGGTGGGCGCGCCGCCAGGAGCGGAGCGGGTGGGGTGCATGGGCCGGCGGCGGGGAACTGCCCCGGAGCACCGGCAAAGCCAGGAGCACCACCGCCCGGCCGCGGCTGGAAGCCGCCCGGAGCGCCAGGGCGCTGGAAGATGGGACGTCCACGCTGAATGGAACCGGGACCACCCGCTGGGCCGGCCGAAGGAGGCGGCGGTGGCGGGGTCGGGCGTGGCGGGGGCGCGCTATAGACGGGGCGTGGCCCGGTCTGCGGCATGATGACGCGGCGGGCCGGAGGTGCGACCATCGCGGGCACGGCTGCTTCCGGCGCTGGTGCCTCCGGCGCAACCGGCGGCGCTGCCGCAACGGGCGCGGGCGGAGCCGGCGCGGCGGCGACTGGCACCGGGGGCGCTGCCTGGACCGGCGGACGCGCGACCACCGGATGTGCCGGTGGTGCGGCCGCGATGGCAGGGCGCGGGGCGGATGGCGCCGGCGGCCGAGCAACGACGGGCCCGGCCGGTGGCTTCGCAGCGATGGCCGGAGCCGGAGCGATGATGTTGGGTGCCTGGCGCGGCTGGGGCACGATGCGGCGCGGGGCCGGGGCCTCCGGGCGTGCAGGAGGAGCAGCCACGGTCGGCCGCGGCGGTGCGGCGGCAACCACCGGAGCAGGCGCCGGCGGTGCCGCAACCGGTGCAGCCGGCGGAGGCGGTGCGGCGGCAACCACGGGCTGCCGCGGCGCAGGCGCAGGGGTGGCAGTGACGGGCGCGGGAGCAACCGGAGGCGCAGCCGCGACGGGGGTCGCCGGAGCAGCCGGACGCGGCGCAGCCATCACTGGCGGCGCAACCGCAGGAGGCGCCGGCCGCGGGGGCGGAGGCGCTGGACGATCGGCCTCTTCCTTACGCTGCTGAATCGCCTTCAGAACGTCGCCTGGCTTGGACACGCGCGACCAGTCGATCCTGGCTGGACCGTTGTCATGCTTCGCGTTGGCGGAGCCGCCGTTGCGGCCACGCTGAAAGTGGGCGCGCACACGTTGCGCCTCGTCACCTTCGAGCGAGCTGGAGTGCGTCTTGGTGTCGGTGACACCTACTTCGCGCAGCACATCCAGGATCGCTTTGCTCTTGACTTCGAGCTCTCGTGCTAAATCGTTGATGCGAACTTTACTCATCCGTCCCTTTTGTTGGCACTCCGCCTGCCGCCCCTCAGCTACTCATAGCAACCTCTTGGTCTGCGGGTTCACATGCCATCCCTATGATTATCGCCTGAAACTGCAAAATTCGTGCTCCCCGGAGATGAAGATCGCGAAGGAGCCGCAGAGCTGGTCAGCCCCGGCGGCCCGGCGCACATGCTTCCCCGGCCCTGAGCCCGTTTAGAGCCCGCCATCCTCACTCTGCGGCGTGTCATCCGGCAGCACCGATTCGGTCTCGGCCTCGCCGCCCGGCAGCGGGCTGGGGCGCGGATTGTGCTCCTCGAGGATGCTGCTGGTGTCATCGCGGCCCGGATCCTGGGGCAGCACGCCGACCTCCCCGATCTCCCGGCCCGACTCGGTCAGCTCTTCCAGCCGCTCGTGAGCGATCTCGTCGACGACCAGACCGGAGCTGTCCTCGCTGCTGAAGATGGTGTCGCCGCTGTCCTCGTTGACGCGCAGCGCATCGAGCTCTTCGCCCAGCTCTGCATCGGCCTTGGCGCGCTCTTCGTCGAGGGCCGTGTCTGCCTCAAGTTCGTCGAGCTCCGCCCGATTGGGCGACCGCTCGTTGTCTTCACCCTGTCCTGTCACTACATCCTCCCGCCCCAGCACCGAGGCGATCACTGCATCATCGCCGGCTGGACGCTGCGCCACGAGCGCCTCTTCGCGCTGCTCCACTGGATCCGAGGAGACATCGGCTGCCGTCTCGCCCTCGGCCGTTTCGGTTGCTTCGGCTCCGGCAGGACGCTCTTCGCCTTCTTCGTACTGACCGAAGTAGTGGCGAACGGCGACCGAGATCTTCTCGAGTGTGCGCTCGCCGATCCCGGGCACCTCTTCGAGCTGCTCGGGGGTCATGTCGGCCAGCGACTCCACTGTTGTGATGCCGGCAGCGACGAGTTTCTGAATGATCTGGTCACCGAGTTCTGTGACCTGCTCGATCGGTGTCGACGGACCGCCGCTGAGCGCCTGCATCTGCTGCTCGACTTCCTGGCGCTTCTCTTCTTCGCTCTTGATGTCGATCTTCCAACCGAGCAGCTTGGCCGCAAGGCGGACGTTCTGACCCTTCTTGCCGATGGCGAGCGAGAGCTGTGTGTCATCGACGATGACTTCGAGCTGCTTTTCGCCAAGATCCGCGATACTGACGCGGCTCACCTTTGCCGGCTGCAGCGCCTTCTCGGCAAAGGTGGTCACCTCGTCCGAGAACTCGATGATGTCGATCTTCTCGCCACGCAGCTCGCGGATGATCGACTGCACGCGCATGCCCTTCATACCGACGCAGGCGCCGACCGGGTCGACATCCTTGTCGCGCGACTGCACCGCGATCTTTGTGCGCTCGCCGGCTTCGCGCGCGATGGCGCGCACCGTTACCGTGTTGTCGTAGATCTCCGGCACTTCGCTCTGGAACAGGCTCTGCACCAGCTCCGGCGCGGCCCGCGACACGATCACCTGCGGCCCCTTGGCCGCGCGATCGACGCGCAGCAGAATGACACGCACGCGCTCACCGACCGAGAACTGCTCCAGTCGGCTCTGCTCGCGGCGCGGCATGCGTGCCTCGGCCTTGCCCAGGTCGAAGATCACGTCCTGCAGCTCGACCCGCTTGACCGTCGCCGTGATGACTTCGTTCTGGCGATGCGCGTACTCGTTGTAGATCGTGTCGCGCTCGGCTTCGCGGACCTTCTGGAAGATGACCTGCTTGGCCATCTGCGCAGCGATGCGGCCGAGCACGTCGGTCGGCTTGTAGTAGCGGATCTCGCCGCCGACTTCGACGTCGGGCGCGAGCAGCTTCGCTTCATCGAGGGCGATCTGGTTCAGATCGTCTTCAATCTCGTCATCGGTCGCCGTCACCGTCTTGTAGACGTAGGCGCGAATCTCGCCCGTCTCCTTGTCCAGCTCCGCGCGCATGTTTTCCTGCGTCTTGTAGTACTTGCGGGTGGCCAGCGCAATCGCGTCTTCGACTGCAGTGACGACGATCTGCGGATCGATTCCCTTGTCGCGGCTCAACCCTTCAATTACCTGGTACAGCTGACTCGCCATCTCTTATGTCCTTCTTTTCTTCGTTCTCTGCCGCAGCGTATGCGCGGCCACTCCGTAGGTCTGTCTCTAAATCTCGGGGATGAGCTGTGCCTTTTCGATGTTGGCGAACTCAATCTCAACAGTTGCGGGCGCGGCAGCCGCGGCGGCCTTTTTCGCCTTGCCCTTGGCCTGAATGGCGGAGGGATCGAGCGTGATCGCGCTCTCGGTTGTCCCCGTGAGCCGCCCCTGCCAGTGGCGATTGCCGGCGACTGGCGTGAACGTCTGCAGCTTCACCAGGCTGCCCTGAAAGCGCTGGTAGTCGGCGTGCCGGAAGAGCCGCCGGTCGAGCCCGGGCGAGGAGACTTCAAGCAGATACTCGCCACCGGGCACCTGGTCTTCGACCTCGATCACCGTGCCGAAGTCATGGCTGAAGCGCTCGCAATCCTCATGCGTGACCCCGGACAGGTGCTCGATGCTGAGCTCGCCACGCACTACCGCTGCGGGAAGCGAGCCGTCCTCCGGAACCTCACCACGCGTCGCGGCTGCCCGGGCCTCTTCGGCGAGGCGCGCGCGACCCGCTGCATCTTTCTCGAGCGCCACGCGGAGCACGCGATGCTTGCCGCCGCCGACCAGCTCGACATCGACCACGTCGAGCCCGTAGCTCGCGGCTACGCGGTCGGCAGTTGCCCGAATTTGGTCGAGGTTCGCTGCCATGGACTGACCTGCTGCCACTCAGATGGCAAGGTTTTGCTGCAAGAAAAAGGTGGGCTTTCGCCCACCATCTCCTCCGGCGGTATGCGCACGCGCGGAGCAAACGTGTCTATTGCGATGATACGCCGCGCCGCCGGGAATGCAAAGCGGAGCCCTTCGAGGGAGGCGCAACCCGTGGGCAGCAGAGCACCAGCTCCCGATTCGCCAGTACACGGTCTGGCAAGGCACTCAATCGCCCGCTTACGGTGCCTTCGCGTTGGCCTTCTCTGCTTCTGCGACTGCTTTGCGGAACGCATCGACTGCAGGTACGCCGTGTGGCCGGAGAGCGTCCTTCGCGCGGTACTGCCATACCGGAGGGAGATCGAGTGGCTGCTCGACATTACCGCGATACACGCGGAAGACGTCCTGGCCATCGCCGATCTGGCTGCCCCAGCCTGGCCGCTGTTCATCGTCGCTCGGAGAACCGCTCAGTGGCGGCTCCCTGCCCTGCTGGACACCGATGTCGACCCCTCCGTCCGTGGGACGCACACTTCCTGGTCGGTTTGCCTGCCGTGGGTCACGGATGACCGGGCTTATGGACTTGCCGCTGCCGCGCTGGACGACGACGATCAGATCTGCGCCCTGGGTCGCGATCACGGGGTGATAGCGTCCCCAGTTCTCGAATGCGGTCTCGACATCCCGCTGAGCGACGCGGTTCGCTTGCGGATCCGATGGCAGTTCACCCGCTTCGGGATCGATGACGACAGCCACGGTGCGCGCCTCAAGAACGTACACGGGCAGCGTCGGCTTCTGCTTGGTCTTGGCGGTCAGGGGAGCGGTGAACACGAGCACAGCCGCGGCCAGGGCGATGAAAACTCGTGCCAGCATGGCAACACCTCGGTAGTCAGCCTACTGCTGGGACGGCTTGCCAAGCAGAACGTTAAAGACTGCCTGCCGCCTACTTTGTGGCCTTCGCTGCCTTCCAGTTCACGCCCGGGTGCGCGACCGCATACATCTCGCCCATGATCTGCCACATGAGGCCCTGGCGATCGTCGCCGATCTTGTAGAGGTCGAAGTGGGTGCGGTCCGGAATGTAGGTGAAGTGAGGATCGGCGCCGAGCTTCTGGAGACGCGCCTCGAACAGGTGCGCCGACTGATCGAGATAGAACGTATCTGCCGTGCCGACGAACAGGTGAATGCGCCCCTTCAGCAGCCGGCCGCGCTCGGCCCAGTGCTGTTCGGTGACGTGCGCCAGGTCGTAG
This sequence comes from Candidatus Dedyshia acidiphila, assembly GCF_051025295.1. NCBI lineage: Bacteria > Pseudomonadati > Acidobacteriota > Terriglobia > Terriglobales > Acidobacteriaceae > Candidatus Dedyshia > Candidatus Dedyshia acidiphila. Next base: position 48,545 of record NZ_JBMGJV010000032.1, read on the forward strand.
TGGTCCTGCCAGTAGGCGACGACGGCCGGATTCACGTCCCCGCTCTCCCGATCAAACATCAGCTCCGGTGCGCCGCCTGGACCCTTCGGAGAGAAGACCCACTCGAAGGAGCTGAGCTGACCGCCGTATGGTCCGAGAACCTGCTCCAGCTTTGCGAACTGCTCAAGCGTGGCGACCACCTTGCCGTCGCTGCGCATGATCGGCCACGAGTCGCCGTCGACTTTGCGATAGGCGTTCGCATGCACTGCGTAGAGATCGGGGCCGGTGAAGTTATGAAAGTCGGACGGATCGGGCGAGGTCGACCAGGTGCCGCCGAACACCTGCGGATAGTTCACCTCGAGCTGCAGCGTGGCCCAGCCGCCGCTCGAGTGGCCATTGAGGAAGCGCGCGTCGCGCCGCGCGTCCAGGCGGAATCGCTTTTCGAGCATGGGGATGAACTCGGTCGTCAGCGCGGTGCCCCACGGGCCGTTGTTCACCGAGTCGGCGAACTCGTGCGTGCCCTCGGGGCAGGACTCATCGAGCATGACCGCGATCATCGGCGGCGCCTTGTGCTCGGTCATCGCTTTGCGAATGGCCAGCCCCTGGACGAGCGCGTAATCGAGGTTGCCGCCGAAGCCGTGCGTCCAGTACATGGCTGCGTAATGGGTGCGAGCCGCGGTGTCGTAACTGGGCGGCAGGATCACCCACGCGCGAACGAAGGTGGGCCGACCCCAGAAGCGGGTCAGCGACGGACTCTCGAACTCGACCTTCTCTGCCACCCCGGGCTTTGCCTGCTGCTCTGCCTCGGCAACCGCCTTGGCACGGCGGCCGGCGCTCGGGTGTTCGCTCAGCGTGAGGACCGGCTCTGCGCCCGTACCGGGCTGCCACCCAGCTACGGAGACGACGGGGCTCTCCCAGTCCGCCGCATCGCGGCCGCCGTAGTTGTAGGTGTGATCGAGATCGAGCACAGCCTGGAGCCGGTAGTCGCCGCGCGTCAGCGTGGCGAAGTGTGCCGGGTAGGCCGCCTGGTCGAGATCGACCTCGACAGTGCTGCCCGGGGCGGCGTTATCGATATCCGTGGCAGCGACGAAGGTCGAGGTGGGGTGAAACTCGCTGATGTCGACCGCATCCTTCTCCTCACCGGGCTCGGCAGCCGTCTGTGCAGAGCGCGCGAAGACCAGCAGACGTCCGCTCACCGGGCCTGGCAACGTGCTGCCAACCACCACGCGTGCGAAGGCGTGCGGCGCCTCGGCGGTTGCGGTCTGCGTTTGGGCCGACGTTTGCGGCTGGGCTGGAAGTGCTGGCGCGCAGAGCAGCGCAAATGCGAGACAGAGACTCGTCTGGAAGGTCATGCATCCTCAAAGGAAACAGGAGTCAGTGCGGCCCATGCTACAGCAAGCAGTCCGGGCTCACGCCCCTGCATTCAGGGTGCAGGCCACATCCCCGATGCCGGTGTGCAGCTTCAACCGGTACGCGCCGGTGCTGAAGTCGTGGTGCACGCTCTTGCCCAGCAAGCCAGACGGCTCGAGGCCCAACGCATGCGCATCCACATCGCCGATGCGAACCGATAGATCGACTGCGTGATACTCGTGAGCCGCGGGGAGGATCACCTTCAGGTCGCCGACCCCGACCTCTGCGTCCGTGTTGCCATGAACGCCGCGAATGGTGAGATCGCCCACCTCCAGCCTGAGTTGAAGATCGCTGTGCGACGGCACATACAGCGTGACATCGAACTGGTGCTGGCCGTGTTTTGGCAGTTCGAGATGAATCTTTGCCTGCGAAGCATTGACGGCGAACTCACGCACCCATCCCGGAGCCGCATCGGCATCGGCCTGGCGGTGCGGTGTGATCACCAGGCGAACGAGATCGTCCTGGTCCGACGGCTGCACACGGATATCACCGACGTTCGCCTCGAGAATGACGCGCCCACCCGGAGCGAAGTGGCTCTCTCGCACCACGGGGGTGAAGTCGGCGGCACGCGACTGGGGAAGGCAGACGAGGAACAGCAGGGCCAGGAAATTGGGAAGACCACGTAGTTTGCTCACAGGCTTTGCTCCCGGGCCGG
>NZ_JBMGJV010000033.1:0-49916 GCF_051025295.1 Candidatus Dedyshia acidiphila
TTTTTTTCGTCTTCTTGATGTCGACGGTGCGTGCGACCGCGTCGACGGCGATAACTTCTCCGATCTTCTCGCCGCGCTGGCAAATCGTGTCGCCAGCACATACATCCATTTCCTGCTTATCGAACGAATAGCGATCCGTCGGAATCTTGCGAATCACGCTCACGCGCTTGGCGAAGGTCAGACCGGCAATCGCCGATCGTTCATCGAAGAGGTCCTCATCGGTAAGATCCTTCATTCGGAAGAATTCCCACCACTCGGCTTTCACCTCACGCCGATGCCAGTCCAGGAGGTCGGCGAGGAGCCATGACGCTGCTTGTTCCGTGCTTCTTAGAGCAGGGTCGACGGGTATGTTCTTCTTCAAGGCCGAGGCAAGCGCAGCGCTTCGCCGCTGACGATCACTGACAGCCGGAGTAGCGGCGCCGTCCGTCGCCACAGGACGGGCAATAACATGCCCGGCATTCTCCAACTGCATCCGTTCACGTTCCAGCCAGTCCCGCAATGATTGGGTCGAGAAGCAGTCATCGGCGTTATAAGCGACGATCGCGTCCTTGACCGCATCACTGACCTGCGTGCCGCGTGCTGACTCAAGGTTATGCTGCAAGGTCCGCATGGCTCGTCCCGCTTCGTCCAAGGAAATCTTGCGAGCAAAGCCGTGAAACACTTCCAGTGCTTTGAGGGAATATTGCTCAACACTGGCGCGAACCGACCGTTTGGTGATCGTATGTAGGTCAATAAATACCTTCGCCCGCAGCATCCGGTCTATGTCGTCTTCGCGTATCCCATAGCGCCCCATAAGTCTCTTCAGCGCGGATGGTTCGTAGGGCGCAAAATGATACACGTGCATTCCCGGATGCTCAGCCCACCTCGCCATCACCAAATCCACGAACCAGACGAATGCGTCCCTCTCCTGCTCGGCGGTCAGACCCCAGCGACATTCATAGCTTCTGTCAGGCAAAGCGACGCCGAACAGATACTCCCTGCCGTTCAGGCCGACGAACGGATCTCCTTCGAGGTCGAAAAACACGTCTCCGGCAGAGTGTTCTGGCAGGAGAGAGAGGCCATGCTCATCGGTCATCGCAAGAACTTCGTGTACCGGGCTGCCTGATTCGCGCCCGGCAACCTGCACACGCGCCTGCTCGCGCACACGTACATAGCTCTCGCGCGATCCGTAGACAGGGCGATGCGGAATCGGGAGCGGGTAGGCGGCTAGGGCTGCGACTGTCGTTGTCTCCCATATGCCGAGCTGCTTACGCTGTAGTTTGTTGATGCCAGCGACGAGCGAGAGATGATCGTCGCCGCGGCGTTCCCTATCGCATTCCTGATGCCACCGGCAGATGTCACAGTGCGGCATGGGTTCAGGATAGGTCGCGGGTCCTACTCCGTTCGCGCCGATGACCGCCTCAAGCCGGAACTTCACGTAACGGTAGTAGGCCGCGTAATCCAAGGTCCTGTAGCGTTCCGGCTCGAAGGTCTCGCCGGGCGGAACGACATACATTGCATCAGGGAGCGCAGCCTGAGCCGCTCCGACAAGGTCGGAGTACAGCGACAACTGCAGGATCGTTGCAGCTTTTGTCTCGTGTGCCAGCTTGCAGTCGAAAACTTCATACGACCAGTCGCCGAGCCCAGACGGCTTGGCTGTCTTTCGCAAGACATCGACGCGCCCGAACCAATCCTTGTCACCAAAAGCGGCCTGAACGATGACATCGACGCCCGCCTGCATCGCAAGCAGCGTTTCAGCGACCAGCTTGTCGTCATTGCCGAATGCCCTGAAGCTGACAGCAGCAAGCCGTGTCGACTTCAGGTGCTCTACATATGCTTCTTCATGCGCGACGCCTCGCTCCTGCAGGATCTGAGCGTCCGGCGAATTCCATGCCGGAGCTGTCTTGATGCCAGTCGCCACATCGATATCAAGCGCTGTCAGGTGGCGGCACGATAGGGAATTGCTCAGATCGCTCGCGGAAAGCCGAATGCCCGTCGAACTTTTCTTCATGGCGAGACTCTTAAGGATTCATGATTATCTTAAAAGAACCCTCACCCAAATCAACGAAACGTTCCAGCCGTTCGTTACGCTTCGGCGTGCTCGGCGTAGCAGGAACTGCAAGCCTTGCGCGCGGCTGCTGGACAACGCGACTCGAACCCGCGACTTTTGCGGTGACAGTGGACCCCATGACCGTAACCCGTTGAAATGAGGATCGCCAGCCTCGACGGCGCCTTATGGACGAGCTCGATTGGAGCATACAGGTCAATGCACTCATCGACGACTTCAGACCCTACGCCGTGCAAGTCTCAAGCAAGTACATTCTGGCGTGGCCGAGAACGCCGGCCTCGCTTCCACGTCAGCCGTAGGTTGAATGTGTGGGACTGATCGGGCCCTCCGTGGCTGCTACCGGCAAGGAGACATTCGGTTCCGTGTCTAAGCCCGGAGCCGCTGGCCGCCCACCACAAGCGGCCTGTTCCTGCCGCAACGCGACCCTAAAGTTCCTGTGCGCTGGCGCGCAGAAATCGTTTGACAAGCCTTCGCTAAGGGGCTCTGCCCCGATCGCGCGGCACAAGGGGTGTCCCCAATCTTCCGCGCGTCACCACCCCAGCAGGCAAAGACCTCCTGCTGGGGACCCCGGCTCGCTTGTGCAGACCTCCTCTTCGCTCCGTCCTTTTCGCTCCCGCTCTGCGTCCGCTCCAAGGATGGGGAGACCCCTCCCCCTGCGCCTTGCTACCCCCGCCTTCGCCAGGAGGCGTTCGGCATGTACATGCCGCGACCCACGCGGACGTGCAAACGCCAAAGCCGAGCCAGGGAGCCAACCACCATGACAAGCGCAGCTAGCCTCACCGAACAGCCCACCAAGAAGACACCCACCACCAAACAGGAACTCATCACCGCGAACATCAAGCTCCTGATCGAGCAGTTGGAAGCAGGACACTCCGAAGCCCTCACCGACTACCTCACGGCCATGAGCCGGTTCCATAACTACAGCTTCGGCAATGTGCTCGAGATTGCACGACAGATGCCGACCGCCACCCGCGTTGCCGGGTTTTGGACATGGAAGAACCTTGGTCGCAGTGTGAACGCCGGAGCGAAGGGAATCCGCATCCTTGCCCCGATCGTGGGTGTCCGCCGCAAGAAGGATGCAGAGGCCGAACAGGACATCACGAAGCAGAACACCCGGGCCTTGCTTGGCTTCCGTAACGCGTACGTATTCGACATCTCGCAGACCAACGGCGCGGACCTTCCCGAGGTGCACCAGGTCTCGGGTGATCCCGGCGAGAGCATCGAGCGGCTGACCGCTTTCCTCACAGGGCAGGGCATCGAGCTTGTCTACACCCCAATGATCGCTCCCGCGCTCGGCATGAGCTACGGCGGACGTATCGCCATCCTGCCCGGTCAGACGAAGGCCGAAGAGTTCTCGACGCTGGTCCATGAGACCGCGCACGAGATGTTGCACAAGGCCGAGCGCCGGACAGCCACGACAAAGACCGTCCGCGAAACCGAAGCCGAGGCGGTTGCCTTTGTGGTGGGCAAGGCCGTCGGACTCGTCACCGGCACTGCATCCGCCGACTACATCCAGCTCTACCACGGCAATGCATCGCTGTTGGCCGAGAGCTTGGAAGCGATTCAGCAGACTGCGAGCGTCATCCTCGTTGCCTTGGAGCCGCCCGCACCGGCGATCGAAGAGGACCAGAGCAGGGAAGCGATCGAGGAGGCGGCGTGATGGAGACCGTTCTCCGCATCCTCCGAGCCGCAGGTGGCTGGCAGCACGGCCTCCACCTGCACATCAACAACCCGCCCTATATGGCTTTGGTCATCGAGGCCATCGATGAGGCCGGCCCGTGTGGTCTCCCCTCCATCTCGGTTGCGCACTATGGCGAGCAGAACGGCGACGCCATGCGCGACCCGGAGATGTGCTTCGAGCTGGCGTTTACGCACGGCGTCATCCTCGACCCGTTCTATTACCGCAACGATTACGTCGGTATCGAGCAGTGGAGCCGCTTCCTTCGAGACGGTCAGTACCGCTGTCACCTGCAGCTGTACGCGCAGCACGTAAGGTTCGCCCAGTTGTGGGACAGGAACCTGCAGCAGCAGGGCTTTGCTGAAGCATTCGCGCGGCAGCGACAGCCACACGCCTAACACCCAAGTTCTCCGCCTACGGAGCGGATACAGGGCAGCGTGTGCGCTCCACAACCGCAACGGTCGCGAACCCAAGCCCCAAGGAGGGCCATCATGCAGAACAGCAGTGCATTCCAGTTCATCGCCATCGATCAGATTCACGAGTCGACCACCAACCCGCGCCAAACCTTCGAGCAGAACAAACTAGACGAACTCGCAGAGTCCATCCGGCAGCACGGACTCATTCAGCCGATCACCGTGCGACCGAACGCGAGCGGATACGAGATCGTCGCCGGAGCGAGACGCTTCCGTGCCGCGCAATTGGCCGAGCTGTTCTCGGTCCCAGCCCGCATCGTCGAATTGAACGAAGCTGCTGCGATGGAGTGGCAGCTGGTCGAGAACTCGCAACGTGTGGATGTGCACCCGTACGAGGAGGCGCAAGGCTTTCAGCGTCTTCTGGACCTGCCCGGCTATGACGTGACCGCGCTCGTCGAGAAGTCAGGCAAGAGCGCCAGCCACATCTATGCGCGGCTGAGTCTGTTGCAACTTATCCCGACAGTCGCCGAGGCGTTCGTACAAGAGCGCATTACCGCGAGTCATGCCAACCTCATCGCACGGCTTCCGCGGGAGCACCAGGCAGAAGCTTTCGAGAACTGCTGGCGGAAAGACTGGCAGGACGACGAAGCACATCTGCTGCCGGCCAAGCACCTGAGCGCGTGGATACAAACCAACCTCTACCTCAATCTCGTGGACGCTCCGTTCGACCGCGAGGACTCGACACTCTTGCCCGAAGCCGGAGCTTGCGTCACCTGCTCGCGCCGCAGTGGATTCAACACGAGCCTGTTTGCAGACGTGCAGGGCGACCAATGCCTCGACGCACCCTGTTTCCAAGCGAAGGTGTCGGCCCACATCGAGCGCGAGATGGCCGCAAGACCCGAGCTTGTCGCCATCGAGACGGCATGGCGAGCACCCCAGGAGCAGCGTCCCGGTGCGTTGCAGAAACACCAGTATCGGGAACTCGACACGCCCGACAACCCGGATGCCGAGCCGCCGTGCAGTCACAGCAAAGCCGCCATCATCGTGTTCGGCAAACATGCCGGACACACACTCACGGTCTGCATTGAGCCAGACTGCCCCGTCCACAATCCGCGCGAAGCTGGACGCATCGCTGCTGATCCGCCGCCGGTCATCGCTCCCGCACCAGAACAGGAGACGGAGGAAGAGGCCGCGCAGAGGCGAGCGGAACACCAGCAGCGGATGGAGGAGCATCAGGCCGAGCAGGAGAAAAGGGAATCGGAGCGCCGAGCCGAAATTGAACGCAAGCAGAGAGAGGTCGAAGCCGAACAAAAGCGCCGCGAAGAACTGCGCAAGTCCCGGCTCGCGACCTTCGAGCGCATCGTCGAGCATGCCCCCGCATCGTTCAACGCCTCACAAATGCGCTTCTTCGTTCGTGCGCTGATCCACCTGGACTACAGCTTTCTTGAAGAGGTCGCCACTCACTTCGCCGGTGGGGATGAGAACACGACCCAATCCGATGAGGACATTGTGCTCGCCGCACTGGACAGCAACGCAGATGAGAAGCTAACCCACCTTGCTCTGCGCCTTGTGTTGTCTGAGCACGTTGCCATCCCGCATGAGAGCCAACCTGATCTGCTGGCTGAAGCCGAGCAAGTGTTCAAGCCGAAGGCGGCCTCTACCCACAAAGCCGTCAGAATGAAGGGCAAGTCAGCCTTGAGGGGTACCGCCAAGAAGAAAAGCGCTGCTGCTTAACTGTCCTTGAGCCTTCGGCCCCGGACGATTCCGGGGCCGTCTCGTTCCAATGGCAAGTCTGGTCCAAAACGAGCCCTCAGCCGCAGTGAACCGAGATTGGCTTTGCCGTGCTGACGAGGCTGATCGTAAACAAGACAAGCGAGCGCCGCTGTGTGACGCCGCGAGTCGAGTACGTCGAGGGGACCCCCCGCGGAACATGTTCGCAACATCTAGCGCATCGGTCCTCGGAAAATAAGAGAAGTTCGCCCTTTGGTGCGGAACCAAACACGTTGGTAGCATGGCGTCACAAATGCCTCTGTCGCGAGTAGTTTGCGCGTCAGTCTCGCCGGCGCAGCTTAACGCAACCCCGGACCGGGACTGTCACATTCAGAGTAAGGCAGGCAGTAAGGCTCCTCGCGCGTGCGATCGAGCTGATCGCAAGGACCAGCGGCGGACTGAATCGGTTATGATTCTGCGGCCAGTCATCTTCAGCAATGTTGCGGGCTCCGGGGGCAGGCGTGCGCCTTTCATACCGAATTACTGTGTGTGTCGTGCTTCTGCTCGCCCTGGGCAGGTCGTCCTTTGGGTTCGGCTCGTCTCCTTCCCAGTACTTTTTCAATCGGGCCGACTTCCCGGTGGGCCAGTTTCCGCATGGTGTTGCTCTCGCGGACATGAATGGCGACGGGCGCACCGATCTGGTGGTTGCGAACTCGAATGTGCCTAGCATCTCTGTGCTCCTGGGACAGCCAGACGGAACGCTCGGAGTCAAGACTGATTACCCTACGAGCGCCGCTGCGGGGGCGCTTGTGACGGCAGACTTCAATGGTGACGGCAAGATGGACGTTGCGGTCACGTCGATCAACGGAGTGGATGTCCTGATCGGCAACGGAGACGGCACGCTCGGGTCACCAATAAGTTACGCATCCCAAGCTCGACCCTTTTTGCTGGCGACTGCCGACTTCAATCACGACGGAAAAGCAGACCTGGCCGCTGCTGGGGAATGCGGCACCACGTGCGGCTTCGTGAGCATCCTGCTCGGAAAAGGCGATGGGACCTTCCGCACAGAGGCGGACTATCCGGCAGGTGGCGTGCCCAGCGCGTTCGCAATCGCCGACCTGAATGGTGACGGCGTGCCGGATTTTGCACTTGCGAACCAGGTGACGAACAGTGTCAACGGTGGAACACCCGGCCTGACGTCCGTGCTGCTGGGCGTTGGCGATGGAACTTTTCGGACGGCTGTGAGTTTCGCTTCTGGAAACAATATCGAGGGCATCGCCGTGGGTGACGTCACCGGAGACAAGATCCCCGATCTGATCGTCACACATGTAGAGGGACCGATGCTCACGCTACAGAAGGGAAATGGGGATGGCACATTTCAGGCGGAGCAGCAGTTATCGTTCGACATCGGTCTCATATCTGCGCACATCGTTCTTATCGATCTAAATCGTGACGGGCAGCTCGACCTGCTGCTGTCCAGTGTGTACTACGGCGGGGCAGTTGTATTGATGGGGAATGGCAACGGTACGTTCCAATCGCCGCAAGCCTATGCCACCGGGCCGCAGCCGTACTTCTTTGCAACAGCTGATGTAAACGGAGATCGCGATACCGACATTGCGATGATTGACTCGCAAGGGAACTACGCCACCATCTTGCTCGGCAACGGTGATGGCACGTTTAGCCCACGCAAGACGCTGCCGGTGATAGGTGGATCACCTTACGTCGGGTCTGGAGTTCTGGGTGATTTCAACAGCGACGGAAAGATAGATGTGGCCGTCGATTTGCCTACTCAGGGCGTGATCAGTGTCGCGCCTGGCAACGGGGACGGCTCGTTTGGAAAGCCGGTGTCCACGCCTATGCCACAGAACTTCAATCAGCTTTACCTGAACTCGTCATCCGCAGCAGACTTCAATCGTGATGGTCATCTGGATCTGCTCGTCAGCGGTACCAGCCTGATGCTGGGCAAAGGCGACGGCACCTTCGGGCCGGCAGTCACGATCAACAGTGACACACAGATTGGCAGCTTTGTGGTGGGCGACTTCAACAGGGACGGTAAACCGGATGTCGTGGATCTTGGTAACGGATTCACCGAGTCACAGCCACTGCAAGTCTTGTTAGGGAATGGAGACGGCACGTTTCAGCCGGTCCAACGCTCCTGGAATCTGGCGAGCATTCCGAGAGACATCATTGCTGGAGATCTAAACGGTGACGGCATTCTGGATCTCGCCCTGATCCTGAATCCGACCGGCGTCGCGGTTCTGCTGGGTCACGGTGACGGGACGTTCGCCAACCCGGTCATTTATGCCACCGACGACCTGCCGAATGGAATCAACATTGCTGAATTGAACGGCGACGGCAAACTGGATCTGATGGTGACCGGCGCGAAAGTGGATGTTTTCCTTGGCAAAGGAGATGGCACCTTCCCCAATCGGGTGGACTACGCGGTGCCGGATTTCCCGCAGCGGCTTACCGCTGGAGACTTCGACGGCGATGGTAAGACGGATATCGCGGTTGACTGTGACGGGTCCCAAGAAACCATTCAGATCCTGTTCGGGACAGGCGACGGCACGTTCCAGAAGCCAATCGGATTCATCGATGGTGGCTATCTCTCCGCCCCACTGCTGGTCACTGACTTGAATGGGGATCACGTGGATGATCTCATCGTCGCGGGCGGCGTTGGGTCAACTTTCGTCAGCGCACCCCTCGCCAGTGTTAGTCCTTCTTCGATCGACTTTGGTGCAGTCTTTCCCGGAACATCCTCGGACAGCAAGACGGTGACGGTCACGAACAGTGGCACAGCACTGCTCCATGTGAGCAGCGCGACCGTAGGCACTCCGTTTTCGATTGGGGGATCGGTCTGCGGCGAATCGCTCGGACGATTACAGAACTGCATGATCCCAATTGTCTTCTCACCGACGGCGACAGGTACACAGCAGGGACAGGTGCAGATTGAGGAGGACGCGCCAGACTCGAAGCTGATCGTTCTCGTAGCAGGAACAGGAACGAATGCGATCGCTGCGTTATCGATTGCTCCGATGACGGTCGACTTCAAGGGTCAGGACGTGAATACCCCTTCCGCAGCGCAGACGATCACACTTACGAACCCCTCAACGGTTCCACTCAGCATCGCCTCCATCACGGTGAGCGGCCCGTTCGCCGAAGTTTCGCAGTGCGGATCGACACTCGCAGCATCAACCAGCTGTTCTGTCGCCGTGGTCTACACCCCATCAGCCCTCGGCCAGCAGACTGGCGCCCTGACCATTAAGGACAGCGCCTCTGGAAGTCCTCAGAATGTGCCGCTGAGCGGGACTGGCGTGGCGGCGCTCTCCGTCGCGGCGCAATCAGGCGGTTCGTTGAGCGCTACGGTTACGAGTGGTCAAGCGGCGCTGTACAACCTTGCGCTCACTGCGGGCCCAGATTTTAACGGAAGCGTATCTCTTGCCTGCAGCGGAGCTCCGGCGCATGCGCGCTGTTCGATCACGCCTCTGGCCCTCGACATGACTGCGGGACAAGTCGTGAATTTCACGGTACTGGTTGCGACTGGTCAGCAGGTCGCCATGCATCGCGCTCTCGGATTGGAGCTTCAGCTCGCAGGGCTGGGCCTGGCATCCTGCTTCGTGCTATTTGGATTTTCTGCAAACCTCAGGAGAGATAACAGGGGTCGTCAGCTTTCGATCTTGATTGCACTTCTGGGACTGTCGTTGACTGGTATCGGTTGCGGCGGCAGTTCCTCGGCCGCAACGATGCCTTCACAAGCCAACAGCGTCGCCGTTGGCTCGTACCAACTGACAGTCACCGCAACTGCAGGGAACTCGACCACCACGCAGACATTGACCTTGGTCGTGAACTAGCCGGCGACAAACCTCAGGCCAGAGCCGTTCTCTCGGAGGCTTCACTTCTGCGTCACCGCACTGCCGTGTTCGTCCAAGAACGAGAAGGCCGGCCGAATCCCAAATCACTCGCCTGTCACTACTGCGTTGCGACATCCTGTTATCCGTTGGATCAAAACTACCTGAGGTCTGTATCTCGAAGATCCATCAGCGTGCACATCGAAGTTGCTGATGGATGACGTGAGAACGACAGAAGAAGAGTGGTTGCAGACGCTCGCCGGATTGCCGGGTTGGACGCCTCCCTTGATTCCCACAGTGATCGTGGCACCTCATCCGGACGACGAGACATTAGCGTGCGGCGGTCTGATTGTGTTTCTCAGACGTCGCGGTGTACCGGTCCGCATCGTTGCGGTCACAGACGGAGAAGCGGCTTACCCCGACGGGGCAGGGCTCGCCACGGTACGAACGGAAGAGCAGACAGCCGCACTCGCCGAGCTTGGTGTCACGCCAGACCACATCGTGCGGCTACAGCTGCGAGATAGCAATCTGGCTGACGACGAGTGTGCGCTTGTGCAGCGGCTGCTCAGCATCGTTCAGTCTTCATGGCATGTCGTTGCGCCATGGCAGCACGACTGGCACCCCGACCATGAAGCATGCGGCCGAGCGGCGGCGCAGGTCGCGTCCGCGACTGGCGCTGCCTTGTCTTCGTGGTTCTTCTGGACCTGGCATCGCTTACGTCCGGAAGCACTGGATGGGGTACACCTGCGACGGCTCGCTCTCGATCAAGCAGCACTTACTGCAAAGCAGCGAGCAATCGCAAAGCATGGTTCGCAGCTGCAGCACGATTCAGGTCAGCCCATTCTGCCGCCGCTGCTGCTCGGGCCAGTCAAACGTCCATTCGAGGTATTCGCGACCGCATGACGGACACTGGCAGCGCGGACTTCTTTGAGGCTAAATACAAGCGTGATCTCGATCCCTGGCACTTCGAGACGAGTGCCTACGAGCAGGCCCGGTACGACACGATCATGCGTGCGCTCGGTGGGCGACGTTACGCGCGGGGCTTCGAGCCGGGCTGTTCGGTGGGTGCGCTCACTGTACGGCTGGCCAGACTTTGCGATCACCTCCACGCGATCGACGTCTCGCCGACCGCTGTCGCTCGGGCTCAGCAACGCTGCGCGCCGTGCGCGAACGTGCATCTCGCAGTGGGCTCTCTCGCCGATCCACTCCGCGAAGGCGCGTTCGAACTCGTCGTGCTCAGTGAAGTGGGCTACTACTTTCCGGAGGCAGAGCTCTCGCTCATTGGGCGGCACCTAGTAGCCCACCTGGAGCCGGGTGGCGTTCTGCTTGCCGCGCATTGGCTGGGGCACTCCGCAGATCATCGGCTCAGCGGCGATCGCGTGCACGAGATACTGTCTGCCCTTTCAGGGCTCGAGCACGCCCATGCGGATCGCCTGACCGGGTTTCGCCTTGATTGTTGGAGGCGAGAATGATCGGAGCACCGATACGAGTTGCGCAGGGTGCACAGGTGCCGACGTGGCACGTGGCGATCGTAATCCCGGCGCGCAACGAAGAGGTGCTGTTGCCTCGCTGCCTCGAGTCCATCCGGGCATCGCGGCGCCGGCTGCCCGCTGGGGTGACCAGTGATGTCATAGTGGTGGCAGACAGCTGCAACGACCGAACGAGCGAGATCGCCGCACACATGCTGGGCCGTGAAGGCACCGTTCTCGATCAGCATGTCGCGAGTGCAGGAAGAGCTCGTCGCATTGGTACTGAATGTGCGCTCCTTCGCAAGCGTGGCCCGGCGCATCGCTGCTGGCTGGCTAACACGGATGCAGACACGTTTGTGCCGGAGACCTGGCTCGAAGCGCAGCTCCGGCTCGCGCAGCAGGGCGTGCATGCCGTTGCAGGCATCATCGATATTGACTCGTTCGCTGAGCACGAGCCACACGTTCCGCAGCGCTTTCGGGAGACGTACCTGATCGGCGCCGATGGCACCCACCCCCACGTGCACGGCGCAAACCTCGGTGCGCGCGCTGATTGGTATCTCGCGTCGGGTGGGTGGAGTGAGCTGACCACGGGCGAAGATCATCACCTGTGGCAGCGCCTCGGGCAGGCCGGAGCTCGGCGCATCTCCACCTCTTTGCTGCGTGTGACCACGAGCGGCCGCCGTGACGGCCGCGCTCCCGCCGCCTTCGCGGACACCTTGGCCGCGCACAACCAGGACGCCGCATGAATGCCACGAGCGCCCCGCCGATCTCGATTTCTGATGAGCAGCATCGGCTTTTAACCGAGCTTCGCGAGTTGGCGAGCACCCAAATGCCATGCCCCGGAGGCGGGGACACAGCTGCCCGCCATCACGCGCTGATGGCGATCGGTCGGCGGGACCTCTCGTTGGCTCGTCTGGCCGAGGCGCACTTCGACGCAGTGGCTATCCTGCTCGAAGCAGGACGCACACCTGGCCCGGGTGCGCTGTATGGGGTGTGGGCATCCGAGCGTCGCGGACACGAGCTCTCGCTGGTGCGCCGTGGGCACGGATGGTCACTCAGTGGAAGGAAGCACTTCTGCAGCGGTGCAGGACTGGTGGACCGAGCACTGGTGACCGCTGGCGTCGGACCGCCCCAATTGATCGATGTTGATTTGCGCGACGGTGCCTCCGCGCCGCAAATCGATCTCACGGAGTGGCAGACGCCTGCTTTCGCGTCGACGAATACAGGCACAGTCACGTTTGCAGAGGTGAGCTTGCGTGACGACGATCGGATCGCAACTCCGGGCTGGTACCTGCAGCGGCCCGGCTTTTGGCACGGCGCGTGCGGCCCCGCGGCCTGCTGGGCTGGTGGAGCAGAGGGACTGCTGGATTACGCGAGGCGGCAGACCTCACAGGACGCGCACCAGTCGGCGCACCTCGGGGCGATGTATGCGGCGGTGTGGTCGCTCAAGGCCAGTCTCGAACAGAGTGGGAACGAGATCGACCGGCAGCCCGGAGATACGCTGGCTGCACGTATTCGCGCGCGGATACTCCGTCATCTTGTCGAGCAGTCGGCAACCGAAATTCTGCAGCGACTGCCGCGCGCGTTCGGGCCCCGGCCGCTCGCATTTGATCCGACCATCTCGCGCCGGTACTACGAACTCGATCTGTACCTTCGACAGTCGCACGCCGAGCGGGATCTTGAAGCACTTGGGAGGGATGTCCTGGCGGCCGGCTATGGTGAAATGGAAGATCGCTAGTAGCGCTCACGTCCATAAACGACTTCGAGGGCAAAGGCTCCCCGGCTCCCGGTCACACTTCTGCGCGGCTTCAACCTAGCCGAGCAGGTGTTCGCGTTAAAAAAAAGCAGAAGGCAAGCACTTGCTAAGCGAACGCCTTCCCGATCGAGGAGAGGTCTAAGCATCCGAAGGAAGACGCACGTTGGAGTGTGACAGTTGTTGTCCTGCCGCCTTGCCCCGAGTTTCGCCGCGATGGAGCACCGTTCGTTTTGAGGTGAGTGCCGGTCGGGGTCGGGCATCCATTCGCCGAGAAAGCTCTCCCCGAGACTTGTCCGGCCATGCTAGTGCTTGCGAGAACTTCTTGTTTTGATGGTGGTCACCCTCCACTCATTTAGACTGGCCTGCATCCGGCGTCTTGGGGGCCATCTTTGTCTGAACAGCCTGACACGAGAAACAGAGCGTGGAACCTTACACCGCTCAGCACGTTCAGCCCTGACGCATCACAAGTCCGCCTCTCCACTGGCGACCCCGGGCTCGATGACGTCCTGAATGGTGGTCTCCCGAAGGGTCACTTTACCTGGTCGAGAGAGATCCCGGCACTGGCAAGACCACTCTGGCGCTGCAGTTCCTGATGGAGGGGGGCGCGTCGAGGGGAGAATGGCCTGTATGTGACACTTTCTGAATCGAAGGCCGAGTTGGAGCAGGTCGCTCGCTCTCACGGGTGGGACCTTAAGCCCATCAGCTTGTAGAAATGGTGCCTTCTGACGAAGACCTGAGCCCGGACTCTCAGTACACCCGTGTTCTACCCTTCAGAGGTTGAGTTGGCCGATACCATAACTACAATCCTCGAGCAGATCGAGGCTGCCGAGGCGCAGCGCGTCGTATTTTATTCGCTGTCGGAGTTCCGTATGCTCGCGCGCGACCCGCTGAAGTACCGGCGGCAGATTCTGGCGCTTAAGCGGTACTTCGCCGGCCGCAGTTCTACGGTGCTACTGCTCGATGATCGGACTGCTGAAGGAGACGCGAACGATCTGCAATTGCAAAGTATCGCGCATGGGGTGATCAAGATGCAGAGCCTCGAACGTGAGTTTGGGGTCAAGCGGCGTCGCCTGACAGTTCACAAGCTGAGGGGCTCGCAGTTTCGCGAGGGTTACCACGATTACACCGTCCGCACCGGCGGTGTCGTCACTTACCCTCGTCTCATTGCCTCTGAGCATGTACCCGGCACGGAGCGCAGGCCGATACCGAGTGGCTTATCTGAACTCGACGATCTTCCGCGTGGCGGCATTGACTCAGGAACAAGTTCGCTGCTGATCGGGCCCGCAGGTTGCGGCAAGTCGACGATCGCGCTGCAATACGCGTACACCTCGGCGTTGCGAGGAGAAAAGGCCGTTATTTTCACCTTTGATGAATCGATCGCAACCCTGATTGGCCGCGGTATGCAGCTTGGCATGGACCTCAAAGCCGTTCTTAATGCGAAGACCCTACAGATCCAGCAGATCGACCCCGCTGAGCTTTCGCCCGGAGAGTTCGTCTCTTGCATCCGACGGATGGTGGAAGAGCACGCGTTAAGGATCGTTGTCATTGACAGCATGAACGGGTTCCTGAATGCGATGCCGCACGAACAGTTCCTTGCGATGCAGTTGCACGAGTTGCTGGCTTATCTAGGGCAGCAAGGCGTAGGAACGCTGCTGACCTTAGCGCAGCATGGCTTGGTCGGTGACACAACGTCGACCATAGATGACAGCTACCTTCCTGACACTGTGATCCTTTTCCGCTACTTCGAATCGGGAGGCGCCATTCGTCAAGCCATCTCCGTGGTTAAGAAGCGCAGCGGAAGTCATGAGCGCACGATTCGCGAACTCATTTCAGTGATGGAACGATTCGCATTGGCCCGCCGCTTGTCAGCTTCGAAGGAGTGCTAACCGGTACACCTACATATACGGTAAGGCAGAGAACGGGACGATTCATGAATCCGGAGCCAAATAAGCTGGAACTGGAGAACCGGACTATCATTCTCGCGCCCACCGGGAGAGATGCGGCACTGATTGCGACTTTTCTGGAGAAGCTTGGTAAGCAGTGTGAGGTCGTCAGGTCAGTGTCGGCGCTCTGTCACGAGATCCGCGAAGGCGCCGCTGCGGCGATAGTTGCCGAGGAAGCGTTCCAAGAAAACTCGATTGAATCGGTGAAGGCGGCTCTGTCCCAGCAGCCATCATGGTCAGACTTCCCGCTCTTAATCCTCACTGCGGGTCGAAGTCAGACGGCCGAAGGGGAGAGGTCACGCCAATTGCGATTGCCTCTCGGCAATGCGCTTCTCCTTGAACGTCCACTCCGACCGGAGACGTTGGCGAGTACGCTTGAGATGGCCCTGCGCGGACGTGCTCGACAGTATCAGATTCGTGACCACATCGAGCAGTTCGAGCGCGCTCAGGAAGCTCTTCGCCGCTCGGAGAAGCTCGCCGTTACCGGCCGGCTTGCCGCCAGCATAGCGCACGAGATCAACAATCCCCTCGAATCCGTCACAAACCTACTTTATCTCCTGCAACGCGAACCCATGTCCGACGAGGGAAGACTCTACCTGCAACAAGCTGATCAGGAACTTGCCCGCGTGGCTGAGATCGCGAAGCACACACTACGTTTTTACCGCGAGCCCAACCA
Source organism: Candidatus Dedyshia acidiphila (assembly GCF_051025295.1). Classification (NCBI taxonomy): domain Bacteria; kingdom Pseudomonadati; phylum Acidobacteriota; class Terriglobia; order Terriglobales; family Acidobacteriaceae; genus Candidatus Dedyshia; species Candidatus Dedyshia acidiphila. The sequence goes on from NZ_JBMGJV010000033.1 coordinate 15,541, forward strand.
TCCCGTCCCTGTCGATCTTTTGGCTCATCGATTCGGTGATCAAGCTCTACCATCCGCGTCTGATAGCCGCAAACGTGTCGACAGAAAAAGAGATGCCTCCTTCGTCGATTCTCGTACTAGCAAGTGCGGGTGAACTCCGGCAGGTCATCGCTAACATTGTCGGCAATGCACTCGATGCCATGTGGGGCGGGGGCCGCTTGCGACTACGCGTCACGACGCAGACGGACTCACAACGTGGATTGTGCAACGCGCGTCTCTCGATTGCGGATACGGGCCACGGGATTCCTGCTCAAGTCCGCCATTCCATTCTCGAGCCGTTTGTCACGACGAAAGGTGAAACTGGAACCGGCCTGGGACTCTGGGTAAGCAACGAGATTGTGACGAAGAATGGCTGGTCGATGCGCCTGCACAGCTCGACTCGGCCCAGTTGCTCCGGCACCGTGTTCTCAATCAGGATGCCGGTCCTGCGGTCTGCTTAACGATCTATGGTTTGTATGTATGAGGGTATGGCAGAGTGTCATTGGATTCTGACACACAGGATATCCGCCCTAGCGAGCACAGTACGGCTGGAGTACTCGGCTGCCATGTCAGTGAGGGATGTGGGAGCTGTTCGTCTGCAACTGGATGCATCATGAATAGCTCTGAGTAGAACCAGGCATCGCGTTGAAGACAGGCCTCCACTTCCCGATCGAAAGGTCGGTCAGCCAGAACCCAGCCTTCTTGTACCAATCGCAACGCGTTCTCCTCGGCAGTCCAGACGACTCGGAAGTCTTGCCCACGTCGGATCACATACCAATGACAGCTCTGTCTCATTTTCAGCGAGTGTACAAGCTTCACCATCCCAACAAACAGGGAAGGTGCCTAGGGTTGATCTGAACCGGGCGACCTAAGGCCCAATCGTGCCCATACCGTTTTGAACGAGGACGCTTACCGTGTTCCGCAACATGGCAGCCGAGATCGGGGCCAGCTCCATCGGTTGAGTGCCGACAGATGATTCGTGCTCAGTCGGTGCCTCGTATCCACTTCTGATGGTCATGAACTGCCAAGCGCCGAAGAGCAACGTTGAGGAGGTCGCTAAACGTCGAATGAAGCGTCGAAGGTATTCTCCTCGCCGCTGCACGTGGACTAGTCAAGGCCCGGAGACTTGCTTCCTTCACTTAGAGCTGTGCTTCGAACAGAACATGACAGAAGATCAGGCGAAAAACCAACTAGCCGGTATAGTACGCAGCCTGACGCTGATCACGCAGTCCCCGCATCTTGAGCAGATATCCTTCAACTTGAATCAAGGGTTCGCCACGGCGGTCTCAGCCGATGATCTCTTGCAGATGGTAGATCTTTGGGCGGCTGAGATCGCGCGTAAGCTGCGGTAGTTCGACTGCTAGTCTATTCGCCTCCGGGACCCGCCGCACTCCACGCAATCAGCTTCAAGGCGCGTCCAGGCGTGCATAGTCAATAAGCTCAGACCTAGCTGTGATTGTCGCCGTATACGAGGCGTTGGGCTCGGAAGTCGCTCGATGGTGTAGCTTGACCTGCGTAAAAGGCTCTGCCGCATCGGCTTACGCTGTAGGCGTGCGGTCAAACTCTGGCAAGTGTATTGCACTTAAGGAGGGCGGTAGTCGAAGGGGCGGTCCAAACTCTCCAACAGCGCCGCGGCTCCACATCGCGCAAATGCTCAGGCTGTCGCGACCACCGGGAGTTGAGCAGCCTCCCAAGCGGCGATGCCGCCAGCCCAGATAGAGGTTGGCCTTTGCCATATCTTCCCGAGCGTTGAGGCTAAAGAACAGAGACCGAGTTGCTTGCCGCGAGCTCGACCTTCACAGCTTAGAAGGGCGCAGATCATAGGTATTCAGTTTACGCGAAGCTCATCCTAGTTGAAGCATCACGACCGAAGGCTGTCGCTACGAAGTAGCGGTTTTGAAGGCCGACAGCCCGGAGACTTGGGAGCACCATTCGTTCAATAATTCAGAGCGAGTCTCTATTCTCGCATCGAAGCCGGGCTCGTTGGCCCGGCTTCGACGGTGGCGCATCGTAGCGTTGAGTTAGTGAACCATCGCCGTCACGGTTTTCTCCCACTTCGCTCCGGCAGTGTTCACCGCGTAGATATCAAACCGGTGAGAGCCCGCGCCGAGGGCAATGGACGCGGACAAACTGGTGCTCGTGGTTTCGGTGTACATCTTGACCCCGTCGACCCAGACTTCCATCCGAGCTAGTGTTCCTGTGATGGTGGCCTGTGCGGAGACTGCGACGGGTGAGCTGACCCCGGAGTTCGGAGCCGGGCTGCAGACATTCACACCTGGCGACCCCGGAGCCGCGCATCCGGTGCTGCCACTCGAAACCGTCGCGTAGACCGTTTGCTCCCATTTCACTCCGGCGGTGTTCACCGCATAGACGTCGAAGCGGTGATAGCCGGGGTTCAAAGCCACTGCGGTGACAAGCGTCGTGCTCGTGGTCTCACTGTACTTCTTGACTCCGTCGACCCAGACCTCCATGCGAGCTAATGTGCCCGTGATGGTGGCTGCCGCGGTCACGTTCGCCGGCGAGCTGAGAATATAGCCGTTGATCGGACTACAGACGTGCACACTGGCGCTGGCGGGCGCACTGCAGCTCGACGAACTAGCGCTGCCGGTGAAGCTGAAGTCATAGCGCTCGAGGTGGTTGTCGATGTCGGCGGCATAGACGCTGAGGTTGTGCGTGCCGCTGTCGAAGCTCTCGGTCGAGTAGTAGAACCAGCCGTAGTGGCTCCAGACGTTGTGCTGCTCCGCGACCTTTTTGCCATCGACCCAAAGCTCGATCTTGCGCAGCATGCCCAACGAGCTGGCGGTGATACGGAAGATTACAGGGGATGTGGCGCTGGCGGACGGAGAGCAGACATGGATGCCGTGTTCGGCGGCCGGGTAATCGCAGCCGAAGGTGAAGAATGTCGTGTTGTTGTTGATAGGCGTGCTGTTGACCAGCGTCGTCTCGTAAGACCCAGTCGCTTCGGAACGGGTGGCAACGTAGATATCAGGACGGGTGTCGCGATTGAAATCACCAATCACTGGATCGGTGATGTTGAGCGTAGTTGGCGGAATGCCGGTCAGTGGATACGCGTATGCCGTGAAAACGCCGGTCTGACCCGCGCCGGCGAGCACGATGATCTTTGGGGTGTAGTTCGCGTTGTTCCAGCCAATCAAATCCATTTGCCCATCACCGTTGACGTCGGCCATCGCAAGGCTTGCGTCTGAATCGTATGGATTGGCGGAGGTGTAGAGGGTGAAGCTGCGCGCGCCTGAGGCATACAGCGTGACCACACGGCTGCCGTTCGGCGCATCGACGCCGAAGATGTCGGTCCGGCCGTCTCCGTTCAGGTCGCCGGTCGAAAACGCAAAACGTCCCGCGCTAGTGAATGGCGTAGTGTCTGTGAAGCTGAGATCACCGTTGCCGTACGCCACGTGTACCTGCGACCCGCAAACGTTCGGAGCGCAATTGGTGGTGTCGTAGAAAGCGATATCGGCATTGCCATCGGAATCGAAATCCCCAATGGTCGGATTCGAGGACCCGAAGTTCGCCGCCGGTGTGTGGACGACCCGGGCTGCGCCGAAGCTGCCATCCCCGTTGCCGGGAAGCAGGACAATCTGTCCTGTGTACTCCGTATTCGCTTCGGTGACCAGGTCGACCTTGCCATCGTGATTGAAGTCGGCCAGCGCGAGCTTGTCGATGCCGAAGTGTTCGCTGCCGGGCAGCGCGATCGTCTCAAATCGTGGTGCCTGGAACGTTCCGTCTCCGTTACCGAGGAAAGCAGCAATCTGCTGTGTGCCGTTCACGGTAAGAACCAGGTCCACTTTGCCGTCGCCGTTGACATCACCCGTTTGCATCGAGAAAGGCCCTTGACTGCCAGCCGGAAAGCTATAGCTGTAACCTTCGCGAAAGGTCCCGTCCCCGTTGGCAAGACGCACATGAAGCCCATATTGGTCGGCGCTCGTGAGCTGGGATGTGTCCTGGATGATGTCGGGGAGACCATCATTGTTCACGTCGACCGCGATGGTTCGACCCGGCTGGGGAAGGGTGGTCGCCACGGTGTGGGGGGCGAAAGAGGGCTGGGTCTGTGCTTGACCAGCGATGGGCAGGAGTGCGAGGGGAGCGAGCGAGAGGAGTGAGCGAAGGGCGGGACGGAACACATGGCCTCCAGACACGCCCGGAGACGTCGTAGGCTCCAGGGGTGCCTAGTAGGAAGCAACAGGTACATGCAAAGTTGCGTGAAATTTGCGAGAAGAGCTTCCAATTACTTCCCTGCTGGACCGACTTTGTTGCTCCCTTAGCTAAGCGGTATGAGTGCAAGGACCTGCCTTGCTCTGGACATCTCGCGCTGGCCGTATATGACGATTAAGGTGATCAGTCTCAACTAATTATGTGTCGACAGACCCCAGCCCGGCGTTGTCCAACTATGAACTTGGGCATTTGAAAGCTGTTTTTTCATGCCACTCTTTCCTTGCGTGAGTAGACATTTTCGAGAAAGGAACGCTCCGCACGCCCGGGAGGGTGGTAGAAGTTACGCAAAGTGTGCCGGTCTCGAGTTTCGAGGGGTCGTTCGGATTGTATGAAACTCGCAGGTGCGGAACTTGTCTCCGCCAAGGAGCGCCCGATCGAGATGGCGACGATTCGCAAGGATCGTTGCGCGAAAAATCGCGGAGCACTGGTCGATCGTCGACATCGCGGGGCTGTTGCAGCAACTCGGCTGACCGACGGCCTCGCGCGTGGCAGTTATCTTTGACCCCGGCATTAACTGGACCTGCGATCGGTCTCGAAGCAACATCCTGCTGCGTGTGACAGACTTGAAAAGCTGGCCTCGCTTCCCAGGTCTCAAGCCAACAGGTTTGACTCGGCGCTGGATTCGGTAGTTCAGCCGAGGGTGACCACAATCTTTCCGGTGACATGATGGTCGCGCATGGTGAGGTAGGCTTCACGGGCCTGATCGAAGCCGAAAGCTGCGCCCACATTGGCGCTCAGGTGGCCCGCGACATAGTCCTGCAGGATCGTGTTCAGATCACCAGGCTCCGCCTTCAATCGGCTATAGATGAGCTCGATCCGGCCGCCAAACGCTGACGGATCAGGGCCGAATAGAGTCGATAGCAACTTGCCGCCATCACGAACCGCTACGGCGCTGGCAAGGAGTGCGTCGAACATAGAGACGAGGTCGACGAGCATGTCGACACCGGCCGGGTTACTGCGGCGCACCTCGTCGACGAAGGACGTCTGCCGATAGTCAATTATGTCATTGGCACCGCACGCCTTCACCACCTCGGCATCGTCGGCGGTCGCCGAGGCGATCAGATGCGCGCCTTGCCTCGCCGCATATTGTAGTAGCGCCAAGCCGACGCCGCCCGTCGCGCCCAACACCGCCACGCGCTTGCCCGACACATCGCCGAGACCGCGCAGGATGTTCAATGCGGTCAGCCCCGCCATCGGCAGGGCGGCGAGCTCGGCCCCCAGCGCATCGCGGGGGACGACGACCACGTGCGCGCCCGCCGGAAGCAGCGCGCGCTGCGCCAAGCCGCCGTTCCAGGTGCTTGCGACGATGCGGTCGCCCACGTTCGGCGCTGCGCCCGTGCCTGCGGCCGATACCGTCCCGACCACGTCGCTGCCGGGCACGAACGGCATACGCGCCGGCATCATCTTGTCCATCTGGCCAGTGATGATCTTGAGGTCGAGCGGGTTCAGCGCCGCCGCCTCGACGTCAATCACGATCTCGCCGGGGCCGGGATCGGGAACGGGCAAGTCGATGAGGCCGAGCGTCTCAGCGGGGCCGTAGCTCTGGACGCCCCAAGCTTTTGTCATGCTGCTCAAGATGAAGCTCCTTGCGTCTCCGATGCCCTGGTTAGTTCACTGGCGCCGCAAACAGCGCAGTCCACATCTCGAACGGCTTCAGCGCCACGACCTGCGTGTCAACCAGGCAGCTCCGCTCATCGGCAGCGAGGCGAGCATCTGCTCGACCTCGGCCGCAGTCTCTGCCTCGCAGATCATCACGACTCCGAGGCTGTCCGCGCGCTGGTATATCTCGCGGATCAGGCCCGAACGGTAGCCGCGCCAGACCGTCTCGATCTCTGCGCGCATAAGCGGCTGAAGCCGATCGCGGGTGGTCTCCGGGCGCGGCGAGCCGATGTCGATGAACCGGCTCATCGCAGCTGCGACGAAGCATGGCTGAGCGTTGGGTAGTCGACATAGCCCCTTGGACCTCGCCATAGAAGGTGGCATGATCGGGCACATCATATCCGGCACCGAAGGCGAAGCGCGCGGGCAGTTCCGGGTTGGCGAGGAACAGCTTGCCGAACGACACCATCGCCACCTCGCCGCGCGCGATCGCGGCTTTGGCCCGGTCCCAGCTTAAGCCGCCAATGCCAATGATAGCGCCGGTGTACATTGGCCCGCAGGTATATTGAAGCCCCATAAGAACCCCGTCGCCACTCGCGACTCAGTTTGAAGCAGAAGATAGGCGAAGATGGCCAGTACCGCGATCGCTACGTCTCCCGCCATAATCTGGACTAAATAGCCATGCGAGAACCCGGCTGGAGCAAGATTGAACACGCCGGGAAGTAGCGCTGTCAGGCCGAAATATCGAAAAAGGTGTATCGAGAGCAGCGCCTTCAGGTGGGTAGCCCGACCTTCTCAAGCAGAGCGGACGCACAGACCAGTAGATCAAAGCAAAGGCCGCGAACCCGAAATCGTAACCAACAAGATGGAAGTCTTTCTTAGGTGACACAAATTCCTCCTGTAGATCTGCAGCCAGGCAAAGCAGGCAGGCACGATTGAGCAAGCCGCGTTAAACAACTAGCAACGCCGGCCCTTATGAGCCAGGGACCGCACGAAAAGCGAGCGCAATCCGGTTCCAGGTATTGATTGTTGTGACCGCGAGCGTCAGATTCACCAGTTCGGTTTCGGTGAAGTGCGGACGCACAGCTTCATAGGTCGCGTCTGAGACATGCTCTTCCTGAATATTAGTCAACGTCTCAGCCCATGTGAGCGCAGCTCGCTCGCGCACGGAATAGAAGGGTGCTTCGCGCCATGCGCAGAGCGCGTACAGGCGTTGCTCCGTCTCTCCTTGAACGCGAGCTTCCTTAGTATGCATATCGATGCAGTACGCACAGCCATTCATCTGCGAAACTCGCACCTTGATCAGTTCCAACAGCGAGGATTCGAGTCCGCTGCGTCGCACGTAGTTCTCTACTTGCAGCATCGCCCGAATTCCCTCGGGAGCCGCGCCTTGATAGTCAAATCTCTGTTGCATTGTGTTCTCCATCATCCGAGGCTCTTGTCGGGCGACGGTGTTGGGCGTTGATAGTCTGGCTCAGACTCGCCCGCATTTGCCGCCGCACGGGCATAAGTCTCTCCAGCACATCCACAGAGCCGCTAGCTGGTGATCGTGTAGGTCTGGCGAATCGTGCTCGGTTCGGAAAGCCGGGCCAGGATCCAGGCTGCAACATCTGCGCGTCCGATCTTGCCCACCGTCACACCGCGCAAGTCTGTAAAGGCCTTTACCTGTCCAGTTCGCGCACCATTAGTTAAGGCTGCGGGGCGTACCAGTGTCCAGTCGAGGCCACTCTCAGCAACCACCTCTTCCTGCCGGGTCTTATCCTTATAGATCTCATTCAGCAGCAAGGGTTGGATGATGCTGTCGTAAAAGAATCCGCCATGGCCTTTGCTGTCGCCTGCCCCAATTCCCGTGATGCAAATCAGGCGACGCACGCCGCTCTGCCTCATGGCGCTGACCAGGTTACGCGTTCCACCGGAAAGTAGAGTGGTGGGCTTCCGACTCAGAGCACTGCCAAGCGAACTGATAACAGCGTCTTGGGCAGCAACGGGTGCTATGAGCGAGGTCGGATTCAGAATATCTCCCCGGAACACCTTCACTGCTGCCGGCAATTGAGTTGCCTCTGGCTTCCGAGCAAGCGCAGAAACAGAGTGTCCTAGTGCAACGGCCTGTTTCACTAGCTCATTCCCCGTGGGTCCAGTCGCTCCAACTATAAGGATTTTCATGCAGCTCCATTTGTTCTAGGTTCAAGAAAGTAGCGGATCCCGTAGCGTTCTGCGCTGGCAAGCAGGCGCGCAACCTCTTGGGCCCGATCCACCTCTGGAATTGGCTGACCGGTCCTGATTTCAGTTCCTGCTTCCATGAACATTCTTTCGAGGCCGGCAGGTATGACTGTAACTAAGACGCGGGCAGGATTTTCAGACTCGTTGTGGAAGCGGTGGGGGGTGCCGCGAGGAAGGTAAACGCAGTCACCGGCTTGGGCCTTAAAGCGACTGTCACCGAGCTGGCAGACTACTTCGCCCTCCAGAATGTAGAAGCTCTCATCCTCACGTTCATGAACGTGCAGCGGAGGACCGCCGGCAGGGGGCACGTGTGCCTCCCACTGAGCATAGACACCACCTGTGTGCTCTCCCGTAAGCAGAAAACGGTTGAGGTCGCCGCTGAGAGCGAAGTCACGTGGGATTGACGAATGTTGATCTGATGTTGCCATGGTCTGACTCCTCTGAAGTGGGTCTCTGCCGTCAGAAAAAGACGTTAGCCAATGTAATTGTTTATGTCAACGACATCGTCAACAGTTTTGATGCGCTGGAGGTTCTCGTTGGCGTAAACCATCATGAAGGCTCGCAAGTGCGCGATCGAGTTCACTCGCGAGTGCCGTTTAGGATAGGGACATGTCCGAGGCACGCAAAACGAGACTTCCGAACCCTCAGGCAGCAAGCTTGGGAAGGCTTGTGTTCCGCCTGAACCGAGCCATGTCTACTTCGTTCAATGAACGCCTCGCTGCGTACGGCGTGACAGGGCCAGAGTGGACGGCGCTAAGCCAGATTAGCCGCGGTGAGGTCACGCCAGTCGACTTGGCAGGGTACATGGAAATTGACCGCGCTGCGATCACGCGCATACTGCACCAGCTCGAGGACAAGACTCTGATTCGCCGATATCCGCATCCGAGTGACGGTCGCTCGACAGTCTTAGCACTCACCGCTGGGGGCCGTCGCTTAATGCCGAAGCTGGTCGAAGCGGGACGGATCACGAATGAGACCTTCCTTGCTCTTCTCGATCCCGAAGACCGCCCAGCACTGGTCGCCTTATTAGAGCAATTGGCCGAACGGCTGCCGCGGCGGTCATACGCGATGCCGAGGTCAATCTGCGTCACATCGCAACCGTGAGTCGCCCGTCGAGTGGAAGGCGGAGACGCGCGATACTCTGTTCGACCTGGCCAGCCGCGCTTCCCGTTTGGACTTCAGCGGGATGCTTCCGCCAAAGTAACGGGTCTCGTGGTTCGCTACGAGACGGACGATATTCTCTGGACGTGGGTTCCTTCTAATCGATACGGTGAAATGTCTCCAGCAGTGAATGCCCCGGAGAGCACCGTGAGGCGACGCGCGGGAGCACGCCCTCACAAATCGAACAGGCGGCTTTGTGTAGCAGCGTCAGGACGCAAAAAGGCGACCCGGCATACTCCGCCTGGAGAACAGGAGAGCGGCCAGAAATACGGTTGCGCTCAGCGCGGTACTCAATGGCAGACCGAGTTGCAATCCGTTGTGCAGTCCGGGCTCCTCTCGGAAGGCAAGCCAATCTCCCGCCGTCGTGCCCGCAGTGCGAATCGCTACGACCGCAGCCCAATACATCGCCTTGGTCTTCCAGAGACTCCGCCCGCCAAATAGCACGACGATGACGGCCAGGAAGCCCACCAGCACGGTCGCATAGCCTGTGCTCAGGTGTAACTCTTCGGCAATCCAGTCGCCGGCGGCGGTCCCTAATGTCCCGGCTGTCAGCAGAGACAGCCAATACCCTGTGCTCGTCGCCGGACGTTGCGCGCGATCATGCATGCCCACATCCTGCCGTGGCGCCATCCTCCACACGATTAGACACTGAAGCACAGCCAGGCAAAGAAGGAACCGGATGTATGGGATGGAGAAGGTGTGCGTCGCCAGGTCTGCCAGATTGGTAGCTGCGGTTCTAAGAACAATCACCAGAGACCAGTACCAGCCTTCGCCGGACAGGCGGGTGCGTCGCGCTTCGTAGAGAAGACCAAAGAAGATGAAAGCTAGCGGGGCGAGACCGATCCAATGGTTCCAGTGAACATAGAAGGAGCAGTCATCTCCAGTGTTGCATCCGAGTACGCTGGCCAGCGACATGATCACCCAGTAACGCCCATCGATCCGCGGGACGTTCTCCACACTCATACGGCTGCTCCACAACTCGCCGTGCCAAGACCTTTTGCCTGCTGCGACGCTCGTCTCGCTCACACCTGCCTCCATTCCCAGTCAGCTGCTGCCTGCTGGAGCGAAGGTACTTAGTGCACCTGAATGTTTACTGTAGGGCGTCCACGCTGTCTTACAGCAAACGTTCAGCTTCCGCGTCTACTGTGTCTCCCATCAGGTGCCATGTCCCTTAGGGAGAAAACGCATGAGTCTTCGCCACCCCGCACACGACCACCGAGAGACTGATCTGCACGAACTACCAAATCGGAGACGGTTCCTCTCTGGGCTGATGGCAGCGGCTATGGTGACACCGTTGGCCTTGGGTCAGAGCGGAAGAGAAGATCGAGGCGAACTTGCCGAGAGGTATAGACGCATCTCGGAAGAGAGGGAGCGCGACGGTCTGATCGAGCCGTTCAAAGGAATCACAACCAACGGCGTCATCGTTCCCGGGCTCTACCACCTTGGGCCCTCGGGTCAGTCCACAGATCGTGTACGGAACGCCGCCGTGCACTACCTGTCCAGCCTCAACAATCAACAGCTTGTGCGTACCTCCTTTCCCGTCGACGATCCCCAGTGGCGCAAATGGATGAATCAGGGTTTCTACACGCGCCAAGGAGTCAGCATGCGCGAGATGACGCGGCTGCAGCGCGAAGCCGCGCTGCAGCTCATGCGCGCGTCGCTGAGTAGCAAGGGCTTCGAGTTGGCCAGGAGCATCATGCGTCTCAACGAGACCCTGGCTGAGATGATCGACGACCATCTCGTGGACGGAGAGTGGGGTTATTACCTGACCGTGATGGGGAGGCCTTCAGCAACAGAGCCATGGGGCTGGCAATTCCAAGGTCCGCACGCCATTCTCAATTACTTCGTGCTAGGAGATCAGGTCGTCGCCACCCCACTCTTTTTGGGCTCGGAGCCTACCCATGCGACTTCAGGGAAGTACAAGGGGCTCTCCGTTCTGCAGAAAGAGCAGGATGATGGACTGATGCTGCTTCGCTCTCTGCCTGAGCGACAACAGCAGCAAGCGATACTGAAGTTCTCAAAAAGTGGCAACAACAACTTGACTGAGGCGTTCAAGGATAACGTCATCCTCGACTATGCAGGCCTGCGTACCAACGAACTTCCTGGGGACATACGCCGGAAGCTCCGCGACCTGATCGAACTGTACGTCTCCAACATGGATGAAGGACATGCCATGGTCAAGATGAATGAAGTGGACCAGCATCTGGACAGCACGTGGTTTGCGTGGATCGGCGCTACGGCTTCGGACAGCGTCTACTACTACCGCATCCAGAGTCCGGTGATTGTGATCGAATTCGACCACCAGGCGCCGGCGAACCTCGCGCGCTTCTCCAAGGATCCTGACACGCCTACTCGTCAGCACATCCACACCGTTCTCAGAACCCCAAACGGGAACGACTACGGAAAGGATTTGCTTCGACAGCACTATCTGACCCAGCCTCACATTGCTTAGCCATTGCTGTTTGCAGAAGCAGGTAAAATCCGTACGGTCGGCGTCTGATTCGAAGCGAGGGACAGCTTGCATATTCTTATTGTGGAAGACAAGCAAAGCCTCGCCCACATGCTGAAGACGAGTCTCGAAGAAAAGGGACATACCGTCGTCCTCGCAGGTGACGGAGCCGACGGGTTGGCGCATGCCGAGACTGGGCTGTATGACGCGGTGGTGCTCGACATCATGCTTCCCGGCCTCGATGGCTTGGAGGTGATCCGGCGACTGCGGGGGAAAGGCAGGGAGGGGAAGCAGGTACCGGTTCTGGCGCTTACCGCTCGCGACAGCATTGCGGATATCGTTACTGCTCTCGATCTTGGGGTGGACGACTATCTTACGAAGCCTTTCGCCATGGCGGAGTTCATGGCGCGCCTCCGAGCCGTCGCGCGGAAGGGTCCGACGGTACAGGAAGTGTGTCTTGCCGTGGCGGATCTAGTTCTCGTCCCGCAGAGCGGTATCGTGACTCGAGCAGGAACAGCCCTACAACTGACGCGGACTCAGTTCGCGCTTCTTGAGTTCTTCATGCGGCGGGCCGGTCATGTACTCACTCGCGATGCCATCCTGCAGCGGGTGTGGAACGACAATCAGGACATCGCCCCCAATACTTTGGAGGTCTTTGTTCGGGCATTGCGCTCGAAGATTGACGACGAACACCAGCAAAGCTTGATCCAGACGGTGCGGGGAGTCGGTTATCGCATGGAGACGGAACGCCGGCCATGAGAGCGCCACCCATCCGGCTTCGCATGACCGCCTGGTACGTAACGGTCATAGCCGTCACTCTCGCAGCAGCTGCCGCCTTCATGTACTTCGCTGTTCAGCACGCAGTTGAAGAGACGGTAGACAGGCAGTTGCGCGCACGAAGCGACACAATCAAGCTCTTCCTTTCCACCCATCCACATCACGAGCAAGGCCCCGCCTCTGCTTTACCCACGGCTGTCACCTCGGACAGCCCCGGAGACGACCTTTATCAGATCGCGAATTCGTCCGGCACTCTCGTCTTCCAGTCCCCTGAAATGGCCCGGCTGCAGGTGCCGCTTGCGCCCAATGAACTCCAGCATCATTACCGACACCACCGAGATTCCGGTGAGTTCACGACGTACTATCGCCGCCATGATGATGTACGCGTCCTTGCGACAGAGGTCCAGTCTGGCGCGGAGTTGTGGCACGTTCAGGTTGGGACCGATGTGAACCCGTTCTATGCGGTCCTGGAGACGTTTCGGAAGCTGGTCTGGATCGCCGTTCCTGGCATCGCGTGCATGGCAGGTGCAGCAGGATACTGGCTGAGTGCGAGGGCCATGAAGCCCATCAGAGTTCTGGCAGACGCGACGAGCGGGATTTCGGAGTTCAGCCTGTCGGACCGGGTGCCTCTGCCCAACGCACGGGATGAACTCTACCAGCTTACGGAGACGATCAATGCGATGCTTGCTCGACTTGAGTCAGCGTTCACCCGCGTAACGCGATTCACAGCAGATGCCTCCCATGAGCTGCGAACTCCCATAGCGGTCATTCGTACGACCTCCGAAGTGATGCTGGAGCGCGATCGTACACGCGAAGAAATGCGGGACATGGTGACCACCATTCTTCATGAGTCCGAGTTCACCTCTGCGTTGATTGATCAACTTCTGATCCTTGCCCGCTCTGATGAGCAAACTCAGCAGCTACAACTGGAAAAGACTGATGTGGCGGCTCTCATCCAGGAGACTGTGAGCGCTATGCAAGTGCTGGGGGACAAGCGCAGGCTGCATCTGGAGACGCGCTTGCTCGTTGACTCAGCTCTGGTTGAGGGGGACTACAGGCTTTTGCGTCGGCTGCTGATGATCTTAGTGGACAACGCGTGCCACTACACGGAGGTGGGCGGGAAGATCACAGTCAGCCTGCAGAATGACGAGGACCAGGTCCTGATTCAAGTGAATGACACAGGAATTGGGATACCGGATGATGAGATCGCGCTTATCTCGAATCGTTTCTACCGTGCCTCCAATGGCCGCTTTTTCCACTCGGGCGGCACCGGACTGGGGCTGGCGGTCGCCGAGTGGATCGTCAGTGCTCACCATGGGGCTCTGTCTATCGCAAGTCGTGTCGGACAGGGAACTCGTGTTTCCGTGCGCTTCAGAAGAGCGGCCCCTGTGTAGGACACGGCTTCTAGTGCGTAGACGACCCCCTGAGGACCACTCCATCAAGGAACGGCCAGCTTGCTCCTCTGGGACGCACCGAGATCGTTGTGTCGGTCGTCCATTCACCCGCCCACCATCGAGGCAGAAGTAAATGTCCTCAGACCCAGCTTCGACCCCCAACGCGCGTTAAGATGATGGTGCCTTCCTCAATCTTGTCACCGCTGCGTACTCGCCCATCAGAGCGCGAGTCCGCGCACAGTCGGAAGAGCTCGAGTCGACTAAGCGAAGGCGGATTGTTCCAGCAAAGAGTAACTCGCAGCTTTGCAGTCATCGGCCAGTAGGGCGCCGTCAACAAGAAAGGCTGCTAGTACTCCGATTCACTTTGCCCCGGGATGAGTCCGGAGCCGTATCTTAGGTCGGTAGCCCGGTGTGCCGCTCGAGATTGCATCGCTCCTCGTCACTGACAACGGATGAATGAACCGGGTATCGAAGTGAATGGCGGCGTGATTAAGTCTTGCCTGAATCTGGGTCTGTACCGCAGCGCAGTCACCGACCACTTGTGAGGGGTAATCATCCGGTCGGTGCTAGAGTAAGTCCGGATAGATCATCTGGAGTAAATGCCTCATCCAGATGAACTGTCCAGCGCCTTTAGTCCGTTATCCGTGACAGGTGGAGGACGTAGGGCAGCACTATACTCTTTGAGTCAGTTGCGAGAATTCTTCCTGTTAGCTTTCTTCGATACGGTACCAACTTGATTCTCAGTGTTGTCGCTCCTGCCCGGCGTACTTCGGGAGAGTCAATGCTGCCTTCTGCAGTTCCAGTGAAAGCATCGCCTTCCAACGCCAACTCACGAATTTGAAGTGGCGCTGCGTGATCGATCTGGAGAGCAGCGGAATTTGAGCTGAGGAAAAGACGCACACGCGCCTTGGCACCACCATTGGCAAGTGCTCCCTGCCAAACTCCCTCCAGGCAAGGTGAGGCAACGAAAGAGGATGGAGCAGGGCTGAGCGCTTCATCGGGAGTTCGCCAGTCCGGTACGTTTTGGCCAAGTATTTGATTGCAGACTGCTGAGCACAGCTCGCGGCCATCAGATCGATTGCTCAAGAAGATGCATGCGAGGCCTCTAGACGGCACCATGTACAAAGCGTTTGCAGCCCCCGGTTGGCCGCCTATTTTGAAGATGACGGACGCCCCGGAGCGCAGGTGCGATGTGAACCAGCCGAAACTGGTAGCGACGCCCGACGTGGAGGTGAAGACTGGGCGGTGGATTTCTTCCATGGATTTATCCAGAGCAGTCACACGCTTTCTACTCATGTTGAAGACAGCGAAGCGGGCAAGATCGTGCGCGCTCGCGAAGAGTTCTCCCGATGCCGGCGTTGAGGTGGTGTAGTAAGGAATGCGAGCGCCGCAGGAGTCGTACCGGGCCGCCCCGCTCTTGAGTCTGGCAAGGTCTGTGTCGAAAAAGCTGCCTGTGAGACCGAGTGGGCCCAAGAGTCTCCGGTGAAGGAAGGCACCGAAGTCCATGCCGGTGAGGTCCGACGAAATCGTGCCTAATGCTGCGAAGCCGATGTTGCTGTACTCGTAATAAGAACCGGGTGGATAGGCTAGGCGACCGTACCTGCTGAGGACGTCTTCTTCGTCACGGGTTGCGCAACCCTCCACGACGCATTGCTCGAACATGCTGGGTAGGCCACTGACGTGCGCACCAAGCTCGCGGATGGTGGCTGTGCTTTTCTCTCCGTCCCCAAACCTCAACTTGTTTTTACCCAAGTATGTATTCGCCTGAGCGTCGAGGGAGAGCTTGCCTTCATTCACGAGCGTCATGAATGCCGCGGCTGTGAACGGCTTTGTGAGAGATGCCAGGGTAAATGGCGTATGAGCTGTGGCCGGCACGACGGCCTCACGGTCGGACCATCCAAAACCCTCTGCCCAGACCATCTTTCCGCAATCCACGACAGCTATGGCTACGCCAGTGGCTCGATCCGCCTTAATGGCTGCAAGTATCGTTTCGCGTGCAGGTCCGAAGTGCAGGCGTGTGCTCTCGAACCGGGCCGTCGGAGCCCCTGTGCGCGCACTCGAGACTGGCAACATGCTCCCAAGCGCTGCTGACAGGATTGCGCGTGCGGCTTCACGACGGGTGAGCGGATTCATCGATCACAATCTCGGTGCAGGATCTTAGAAATCATTCCCGTAACGTGCCTTAAACTCTACCGGTTGAACCTGTAGCTCTCTCATTAGATTATGAGGGAGCGTAAGCGAAGAGGATGTGCCGATTCAGTGAAGAGAAGATCAGGTGATTTGGCCTCTTCAAAGCAACATGAGGCCCGGGTATAGACGCGGATCTGTGCCGTGCCGCCGCGCCCGCGTGAACAGTCAAGTCCTGCACCCCGTTCGACTTGAAGGAAGCGCCTTCGTTTCGGAGCGTCCTGAGTGTTTAGGTCGATAATCTGCGCCTTTCGCCGAAGCGCTTGCGGAGGTTCTCCCGTAGAGCCGCAGAAAGGCTCTCCGCATCCGTTCCGGATCCCGAGAGCTGAGGGCCTCCGCGACGGCTTCGACGGGCTCAGTTCCTTCCTCGACCCGATCTCGAGGGACCTCTGCACGCAACCGCTCGACTGCCTCGGCCGGGGTTTCCCCCGTTTCGGCCCGGAAAGCACAACCGAACTGACGCGTGCACAAGTGAGCGGCTGCTGCGAGTCGATCCAGTGGCCTGCGTTAAAGGGAGGAGCGAGCCACTCCATGCACGCAACCTGGGCTGTTGCCTCTTCGGGCGGGCGCGAATATCCTCCAGTCTTCCTCACAAGCTATGCCACCAGCTCACGGGCCTTCGACTCGCAATCAGCGGCGCGGCTGACCCTTGGATGTCTCGAAGATGTCGTTCAGCGGGTGCGTTGTGAGCGACAGTACGACCGGCTATGAGGTAAGAGTGTGCAGTGCCCCGGCCAGCTGGGATGTGCTAACGAAGCGGACATCGCACAACTCCTGCGTCACGGTAAGGTCAGGTGAGATCGATCCGAGCAGTCTGGCATCGATCGTATGGATTCCGTGGCTATGTACTGCCAATCGCGTGCCCAGTTCGTCGTCCTCGGACGGCGTAAGGTGCTGTGGGAGAACCGTACCGACGATGCTCGACTTATGCCCCGCCACGGCAGGATGGTCGCACTCATGTGACACCGCAAACGCAATCACCAAGAGCGAGGGGATAAAGAATCTCAGGTCGCACACGGGAGCATGGAAAATATAACCGCATTTGTCTCAATGTCATGTCAGCATAGCCTCCAAGTCCGAGAGCAGCCTTCGTCTGTTCACTCCCACCTGCCTTTGAGGTTGCGTCAGCAATCAAAGTGCAACGATCAGCGGCGATCGACCCTAGATGATGTCGACCGAATGGCATGTCTACTTTCCGCCCCGATTCGCATACTCCACCGGCACCCAGTCGTATCCGTCTCCTGAAGTACGGATGTGTCCTACCCCCGGAAAAGGCAGGTGGGGCGCGGCGACCAGTGTCCGTTCACGAGCGAATTGCGCGAACGTCTCTTGTCTCGTCTGCGCCGCTCGCTTCTGGTCGACGTCGTAAACGATGGTGATCTCCGGGTGCGGAAACTGGACAGTGGCGGCGTGGACGATATCCCCGAGGAAGACGAGCTCTTGGCCTTGGCTCTGGAGTGTGTAGAACGCACTTCCGGGTGTGTGTCCAGGATGGACGGTTCCGGTGAGCCCCGGAAGGATTTCAGTTGAACCACTGAACGGCTGCAATTTGCCGGCCTCCACATACGGCTTCAGGATCGCTTCAGCTTTGTCGAAGTACTGAACGTCATAATGCGCCTTCTCGGCGTTTGAACGATCTAGGAAGAAATCGAGATCCGGTTTCCCGATGTGCACCGTTGCATTCTTGAATACGATCTGACCGTCGTGGACGAGACCACCGGCATGATCGGGATGCGCGTGGCTGATCAGAACGTCCGTGATCTGGTCGGGCGTGACATGTTCAGAGGCCAAGCTTTGCACTAGCCTGCCGCCAAAACCAGGACCAAACTGCTGTCCAGCGCCCACGTCAACCAGAACTAGCCGCTCACCGACTCGTAGTAAAAACACATTGAGCGATGTCTCGAGAGGGTTGGTCACGTATCCCCTGCTCAGAAGATGATCAGTCGCCGCATCAGTAGTGCCGCGCAAGAGGGTATGCAGATCCTGCGGAACTGTGCCATCGGAGAGTGCCGTAACCTTCACGTTCCCGACCATAAAGGTATACGAGGCGGTGTTCTGGATCGAAATACTTGGTTGTGGTGCGGGCGTCTGGGCCGGAAGAGTGTTGCTCCAACCAGTGAGGATGAGGATAGCTGGTGCCAACTTGATAAATGTGCGGTTCATGTTTGCTTGTCTCCTGAGGTAATAGGTGTGGTCGAATGCTCGAGCCGGATGTGTTGGATCACTTGTTAATCGTCTTGGCACCCGCCGTACAGACGACTTCGTCCTGCGAGCTTGTGCCGCTTGAACAGCCAATCGCGCCGACGAGCTTTCCATCCTCGATGAGTGGAATTCCTCCCCGAGACGCAATAAGGTCGTCCAGTGTGAGCAGGTAGTGATACTCAGGCTTCTGTAGAAGGTCTTCGAAGACTTTGGTCGGTCTACGGTACTTAGCCGACACTCGTGCTTTATGGAGAGCTATCTCAGTAGAGGCGAGTGCGGCGTTGTCCATGCGGCGAAAGATCACCAGATTGCCGCTGCTGTCGACTACGGCGATAGCCATCGACCAGCCACGCCTTTCTGCTTCTGCCTGTGCCGCCTGCGCGATGGCCCCGGCGCGCCCCAGCGTTACCGGCGATCCGTACGGAGTCGCATACGGCATCACTGCTGGAACCTTGTCCAAAGGATTTGCGCTCTGGTCGGTGGGAAGTTGTTTGTTCGCTGCCTGCCCATGAACGGTGATCCCTGTCAAAGCGGTGAGACCGTAGAGAAGGTTCCTGAAGCCGCGTGCCATGCTGAATCTCATTTGGGGTCCTCCCTGCTGCTGTAATCTGATTACGCTTCAGTGAAGACGTGGCGGACGTTTATCCCTCGGAAACGGACATGACGCGGACGATCGGTTTCCTCCTGTATCCAGGATTCCAGCTGCTCGACATGGCAGGCCCCCAGTGCGCCTTTGAATGGGCTTCCAGGATCCGGGGAGAGCAGCTCTATCAGCTCGAAATGATCTCCGTGCGCGGTGGGCGCGTGATGAGCAGTTCAGGGCTTACGTGCAAGACGCTCCCCATGGAACAGTTCTGTCCGGAAACGCTGATCGCGGTGGGTGGAGCGCCGTGGCGGCTAACACGAAAGGAAGTGCAGAGAGTACGTACAGTTGCGCTGCGTGCCAAGCGGGCTGCAAGCGTCTGCACAGGTGCCTTTGTGCTTGCGCAGTGCGGGCTTCTCGACGGCCTCCGTGTCACGACACATTGGCACCATGCGGCAGAGTTGCAGCGAGACTTCCCGGCTTTGCGGGTGGAGAGTAACTCCATCTACATCAATGAGGGTCGCATCTGGACTTCCGCAGGCATCACCGCAGGCATCGATCTTTCACTCGCCCTCATTCAAGAAGATCACGGTGCGGAGCTCTCGCGCGAGGTGGCGCGGGAATTGGTGGTGTACTACCGCCGGCCCGGCGGACAGTCGCAATTTTCTGAAATGTCCGAGATCGCTCCGGAGTCTGACCGCATACGCAACTCGCTTAGCTACGCGCGCGAACACCTGACTCAAGACCTTACGGTCAAGCAGCTGGCAGCCGTCGCGCATTTGAGCGATCGGCAATTTGGACGAGTCTTCAGAAGTCAAACGGGAGAGAGCCCGGCAAGAGCGGTGGAACGGCTCAGGGCCGAGCTAGCACGCGAGCGGGTAGAACATAGCGCGGAGCCGGTTGAGGTAATCGCAGCCGCTGTGGGCTTCTCGGATCCCGAACGCATGCGTCGCGCGTTCCTACGCCTTTATGGTGAACCGCCGCAAGCTTTGCGCCGGAAAGCGAGATCCCTGAAATGAAGGGAAGTCCGTCAGAGCGAACTTAGCGGGCGGGAGCAGAGGGGCGATGAAACAAGCCCTGGACGCGGAGGCAACATCAAAGAAACGCAAGTCGCCCCGAAATCTAAATGACGGCCATTTATTTACCTCAGTGCCGTAGACGGAAAGATCTGAAGCTTTGTCGGCATCTGCCCACCTCTCCAAGGGGGATCAAGCCTGCGCTCGCCGGGCCCATGCACGATCGAGCGACTTCATCACAAAGCGCGCGACCGGTCGTGTACCGACGTCGGACGCAGCGTTAGATTACCCGCTAGGTAATTGCCGCTCGTCTCAACTTGTCCGATGTTAGGCATGTGAAGCATGGATCTTGCCAGCTTCTCAGTCGGAAAGCAGACTATGTGCCCAACAACGACAAAGGTGGTGGAAGAACTTGAGACATCCCGACGATCGAGAAAGAGTCGCAGGCAGTCGTGTGACCAAAGTGGGTTCAGGTGAAGGACAGGATGTTCAGCTTGGCGGAGTTGGATTTACTTGGAAAGCCCGCGGCGCCGATACCGGCTTTCAGATTTCGATGTACGAAATGACTCTGGAACCCGGCAAGCGCGTTCCTCTGCACGAGCATCCCTATCCGGAGATCTACTACGTCCTGAGTGGAGATCTCGACGTCGCTCGTCTCACTGCAGAGTGCAAGCTCGAATGGGTGTCTTGCCGCGCCGGGGACACCGTCGTGATTTCTCCCAACGCGGCGCATACGTTCTTCAATAATTCCACTGGCTCTGCGAAGTTCCTCTCTGTTTCTACCTATCAACACGAGTTGATCTTTAGAGACTTCGAAGTCCCTGAGCTGACCGACACCTCGGGCGATCCTAGCTCAAAGCGTCTTTCACATTTCACTGCGGTAGCTCTGCAAAATCACGGGCATACAGTTGAAATGTAGGAGAGTCCAGAAGGCGAACGGACCCCTTTCTGTCACGACTCGCTCGTTCTGCAGCATTCCAGTGAGAAGGTTTCTGACCCTAGGGGTAGTCATATGAAGCACAGTTCTGTCCTGCAGGCTTTGGCAAACGCGTTCGGCAAACGACTGAAGACTGCCGAGGAGGCAGCCCAGGCCGCACACGCGGCGCTCTGGAATCCGGCCTGTCTCAACAGGCCTCTAGCGATCGTTAGCTGCACGAGCACCGCAGATGTTCAACGCGCGGTTCAGATTGCGACCCATCATGCGGTTCCGTTGTCCGTTCTCGGCGGCGGCAGTCATTGGGCCGGCTTGGCTGTGGTCCCAGACGGGATCGTAGTGGACTTACGTCGAATGTCGCACGTTCATGTCGACGGCGAAAAACGAAGTGTTACCTTCGGCGGCGGCAGTCGCATCAATGATGTGCTGCTGGAACTCCCTCAAGATCTGGCGTGCGTCACGGGAGCGGTGACAAGTGTCGGATATGCAGGGCTGACACTTGGCGGCGGCTATGGCCCACTCAACAGCCGCTTCGGCCTGGCGTGTGACACCTTATTAAGTGCGGAGATTGTACTGGCAGGCGGCAGTGTGGTCACGGCAAACGCGCACGAACATCCTGAGTTGCTATGGGCGCTTCGCGGAGGAGGTGGAAACTACGGCGTGGTGACAGCCATGGAGCTGGAGCTCTTCGCTGTATCGAAGGTCCAGTCAGCGACCATCCTGTTTCCAATATCTGTTGCAAAGGCCGTCTATCTCAACCTTGACGAGATCATTGCAGCGGCTCCCGCAGAACTGAGCGTGCTCTCCGGTCTCGTCACGCTGCATGACGGGAGTAAAGGTGTGTTTGTTCAGCCCCTGCTCAGTGGCGAGTCACACATGGGGGAGGACCTCTTTGAGAGGCTCTGCACATTGGATGGCGCGAGGGTGGTAAGACGTCGGTGGTCTCCCTACAAGGACATCTTCGACCGGGAAGCGGAGAAGGCGTGGTCCTCCAGCCAGAACTATCGCGTGAGCGCACGCTTTTGCGAGACTCTGAGCGAAGAAGCGATCGTCCTTCTCGTGCAAGGTGCACATGCCGCTCCAACCCGTGGCTGTGTTCTACTGCTGCACGACTTCCACGGAAAGGCCAGCGATCTCCCGCTCGAAAGCGCGGCCTACCCGCTCCGCAAGCCACATTACTTGGTGGAAGTCATTGCGGGTTGGAACGGCGAGACTGAAGGAATGCGGGCACGAGAATGGTTCGACGACATTCTAGAGAGGCTGTCTCCACTTGCGCTGCCCGGCGGCTACACCAACGTGCTCGGTCCTGAAGAAAGGGCGAGGGCATCAGATTTCTACGAGCCTTCTCGTGTGCGACTGCAGGCAGTGAAGAAGAAGTACGACCCAAAGAACGTCTTCTTCTCGAACGTCTACCAGCTTGGCTCTTAGAAGCGCCAACAGAGACAAGAGACTATCCACGCCCGCAATCGCGAGCGGTTCATTTGCAGCGCATGTAGGCGCACTCTTCGCGGCGCAGTGTCAAAATGCGCAACGCACAGCTGCGGCGTGTGCTACGACGGAGCGCTTACTGAGGCTCCCTCTAGAGGCGCAGGCGCGCTGCATGCGTCCTCCATTGCGACAAAGCAATTGCGTCCGCGATGCTCTCGGCGGAATCTGTCCCGTTCTCGATCTGTTCTCGCCGCGTTTCGTCTCGCTGCCGATTGACGCCTTGGCCGGCATTCTCACCGGCTCAGCCTAAAGAGCCTCCCTAACTCACGTGTGCTCACGTGAGCGACTTCTGCAAGATGCTGGACGGACAACGGCTCGTTCAGGCGCTCTCGCGCTGGTCAAGCGCGGAACAATTGCGATCAGATTCCGGCGCTACCTGCGGCAGATCACGGGGACCGGGACCGCCTGCCAGGCGGTCAGTAGTACAGACGAGTTCCTATAGGCCTGAAGAGCAGGAGGGAGTTCGTAGTTCTCCTCATTTTGGCGGAAAGCGAGGGATATACGTCCTTTACGACACAACACGAAGGGTTCATGCTCAAGGCAGATAGAAGAGCAAAGCGCACGAGCTGCTGAGGCAGCAAACGTGGCTCTGCAGAGGAGGGATTGGTCAAGCCAATGAGCAACAGACAATCACATCAGGATAGTTTCCGCAGCGTCCCGAATCCTCTTCGCCCACCCGAACATGCCAGGATACCGGTCGCGTTTCCAATCTCTGCTGATGCAGTGATCATGGATTTCGGCGGTCCCTGGGAGGTCTTCCGCTCTGCGGACCTCTTCGGGCGCAACGGAGCAATCTTCCAGACCTATACGGTCGCTGAGACTCTGGAAGCGATCACGGCCCGCGGAGGCATGACGATCGTCCCTAGCTATACGTTCGACAACGCACCCGCTCCGAAAGTAGTCGTCATTCCCGCGCAGAGTGAACCGAGCGCCGTGATGTTGGACTGGATACGGGCGGTCACCCGTACGACTGACGTGACCATGTCGGTTTGCACCGGGGCCTTTCTGCTCGCCGAAACAGGTCTGCTATCCGGCCGGTCGGCCACGACCTTCCATGACGCGTATGACAGGTTTGAATCACGATTTCCGGACATACGTCTGAAGCGCGGCGCTCGGTATGTGGAGGACGGCAACCTGGCCACCGCGGGGGGTCTGTCATCAGGTATCGATCTTGCGATCAGGGTGGTCGAGCGCTACTTCGGCAGGGAGGCGGCCGAACGCACTGCCTACAGGTTGGAGTACCAGGGCCGGGGCTGGCAAGAGCCAGACTCGAACGCTATCTATGCTCGTTAGCTGCACACATTTCCGTCTTCGCGAGATAAGCGACGCGGTTGGAAGGGCGAGCTGTTTGCTGCGTTCTGAATCGGGTCGGGCTCGCATCACCGATCAACTCGTACCAACAAGAAGGAGACACAATGTTCGCCATCATGGGGATTACCGGCAAGGTAGGTGGAGCCGTCGCACAGACTCTGCTTGAGCGTGGCAAGAAGGTCCGTGGCATCGTGCGTGACGCGGCAAAGGCACGGGATTGGCAGGCGAAGGGAGTAGAGATCGTCACATCCGAGTGGGACGCCGATCTGAGCAGCGCCTTCTCCGGAGTTGAGGGCGTCTTTGTGATGATCCCGCCAAATATGCTCCCAGAACCAGGCTTTCCGGATAGTGTGGCCCGCGCGGCGGCGATTCGGAAGGGGCTAGTTGCCGCTCAGCCGCCCAAAGTCGTAGCGCTCTCCTCCTGGGGCAGCGAACAGAGCGAGGGCCTTGGTCTGATCACTCCCAATCGCATCCTCGAGCAGCAGCTGGCGGGCACCGGCATTCCGACTGCGGTGTTGCGTCCGGCTTGGTTCATTGAAAATATCATCTACAGTCTTTCCACCGCCCAAGCCACCGGCAACTACTATTCCTTCTACCAGCCGCTCGAGCGTCCGTATGACATGGTAGCCACGAAGGACGTGGGCAGAGTCGGTGGCGAGACACTGGTTCAGCACTGGCAAGGAACGCGCATCATTGAGATCGCCGGTCCCTCGACGTACTCAAGCCTCGATGCCGCTGCCGCGCTTGAAGTAGGCCTAGGTCGTCCCATTCAGGCGGTCGCCGTTCCCCGAGACCAGTGGGTGCAGACTCTCGAGCAGAACGGAATGCCGGCGAATCGATCGGGCGCCTATCTGGAGATGGTGGACGGCCTGAACTGCGGCTGGATCCACTTCGGAGTTGCAGGAACGGAAACCGCGAAGGGAACGACCGAATTGGTCACTGCGGTTAAGGCTCTGGTCGCCAGCTCGCACAAGGATTGACGGCTCGGCAGTCGTCTCTATCTCGACTGGAGGGCTGGGCAGGAGTGGCGTTCTCTTGGGGCTATCCTTCCCAGCCGGCCATCGCTTCACTGATGAGGTAATCAATG
Source organism: Candidatus Dedyshia acidiphila (assembly GCF_051025295.1). Lineage (NCBI taxonomy): Bacteria > Pseudomonadati > Acidobacteriota > Terriglobia > Terriglobales > Acidobacteriaceae > Candidatus Dedyshia > Candidatus Dedyshia acidiphila. The sequence continues at coordinate 40,197 of NZ_JBMGJV010000033.1, forward strand.
GACGTACATTTCATACGGAATGCCACCATGCTCGTGAACTACGGTGGCGTTCGCTTGCTCATCGACCCGTATCTGGCCGAGAAGGAGGCCTACCCTGGCTTCGGAAGCGATCGAGAGATCCGCAATCCCAGGGTTGCTCTCCAGACACCCATAGAACAGATTGTTTCCGTAGACGCCGTGATCGTCACCCACACGCACTCCGATCATTGGGACGTTGCCGCCACTCAACTCCTTCCTAAGCATCTGCCCATCTTCGTGCAGCACGAAACGGATGCCGCACTCATCCGCTCGCAAAACTTTGCGGATGTTCGTGTCCTGACGGGTGCGGCGCCTTTTCTAGGTATCTCGATGACCAAGGTGCCAGGCCAGCACGGTAGTGATGCAGCACTTGCGGCCGCTCACAATGTCCTGGGCGATGTCTGCGGCGTGGTCTTCCGCCATGCTGGAGAAAAGACCCTATACGTCGCCGGAGACACGGTGTGGAATGAACAGGTGGCCAGCAATCTCGCGTCTTATATGCCGGAGGTGGTGGTCCTGAACACGGGAGATGCGCGACTGCCGGGCTTAGGTTCCATCCTGATGGGTAAGGGTGATGTGAAGAAGGTCCACGAGGCCGTGCCCGGTGCCTCGCTGATTGCGGTGCATATGGAGGCTCTGAATCACTGCGTGTTGAAGCGCGATGAGTTGCGGGCCTTCGCCGACGCCAACGGCATCGACGAGTGCCTGACGATCCCGGTCGAGGACGAGGCGTTCTCGTACTAGGGCGCATCCTCTGCGAGTATGCACAGACGGAGCAGGATATTACCTCGCGCGTAATTGTAGGTGTTGAACCAGCGGCGCATATTGATCCTAGAAGTTCCGCAATAAAGGAGGAAAGGATGTCCAACTATCCGGTCCAAACCATCACCTCGGCACCAGAAGGCTCAAAGCACGCACTCGAAGAGTTGCAGAAGGCGTTCGGAGTGATTCCGAACATAGCTGGCGTCATCGCGAACTCGCCGAAGCTGATCAGCGCGCTCGTCGGAGTGTTCCAGCAGGTGCATAGCAGCAGCCTGAAGGAGCCTGAAATCCAGATCGTTCTTCTGACAGATGCAGTCACAAACAAGAGCGAATATGCGGTAGCCTTCCACACGGCTCTGGCGCACGGCCGGGGTGTCGACGCCAGCGAGACAGATGCCATTCGCGCAGGCCGCAAACCGGCGGACAAGCGCTTCGCCGCGCTCGCAACTGTTGCCGAGAGCCTGATCGAAAAGAGAGGTCACCTGAGCGAGGACGAGTTGAAGCAGTTCCTTGCGGCAGGCTTCACTCATGAACAGGTGTTGGAGGTGATCGCCATCGTGTCGGCCTCGACCATTACGAATTACGCCGCCACGTTGGCGAGCCCCCCGCTAGAGGCACCCTTCCAGCCTTACGCATGGGAGAACAGAAGCAACCGGTTGGTGTCCGTCGCTTGAATATGCCGGTGAGTGAGGCTCGGCTGCTGCAGAAGGGAGCTCGCAGTCTAGCCCGCTCATTCCGCTCGGTTCTTCGCTGTGGCTTGCTGGCCGGACTCGCCGTCCTTGCTGCGGTCCCGCGAGCGTCTGCTCAGACAGCGGTTCAGGATGCGGCCCTCGCGGCCGACCTCGAGAAGAAGGATGTGGTCCTTCTGAGAGCCGTTCACACAGCGGACCGCCAAGCGTGGCGCGATCTCGCTGCGTCTGACTTCTTTTACCTCGACGAAGAAGGTGGCGTGACCCCACTTCCCGAGTTCCTGCGGGATTTGGCGCCCATGAGCACTAAACCGCTGACGATTCAGACCTACGGGATCAAGCGCATAGGCGACACCACGATTGTGCGGCATGAAGACACTGACGAAAGCAATGTGAGGTACGTTTTCAGCGAAACATGGCAAAAGCTTGCGGGAAGATGGAAGATCCGCTCACTCACTATCACCAACAAGCTGAGTGACCCGCCTGCCGTTTCGCTGAGCACGGGACAAATAGACGAGTTCGTTGGCACTTACCGGCATGGCCCTACGCTGCGTAGCCTTCGGCGCGAGGGAAGTCGCATCGTGTCACAGCAGGAAGGCGGGTCTCCCATTGAGTGGAAGGCCGAGACACGTGACACGCTCTTTACGCCCGGGAGACCTCGCGTACGGATCGTTCTTCAGCGAGATGGTGAGGCCAGAGTGACGGGATTCGTCGTGCGTTATGTAACCAGCGACACGCTCTGGACCAAGCTGCCGTAGTCAGACAAATCCGCAGTGGTGTCAGGGGCTGCAGCTGGACGGTGATGAGGTCAAGCGTCCGGTGGGGATGTTCGCTTCTGGACACCGCCTTGGGAAAGCGGACACCTTGAACGGGCTCACAAGTGCTTGAACTCTCGCAGAATGAGCGAGCTGCTGGCTGGGTTGGACTTGGCTGTCGTCGTGCATAAGGACAGGAGAGAGTGGACAGCGGACGAGTTTCGTCGAAAGCGTCCTGAACTCACCTCGGAGAGAAGCGGAACCCCGGTATGCAAATTAACTCTGATCTCCGATTCGCATTGCGGCAGTTCAAGAAGCAGCGTGTGTCGAGCCTGATCGCTCTGTTGACGCTTGGCATCGGCATCGCCGCCAGCATTGTGATCTTCGCACTGGTGGACGCGGTTCTTCTGCGCCCGCTGCCGTACGATCACCCTGAGCGGGTCTATTCGGTGAACACAATGATTCGCGGAAGCCATCCCTCCGGCGACCACTTCGCGTCATGGCCAGACTTCTTCGACATACGCAGTTCGGACCAGAAGCTAAGTGCGATCTCCGCGTACAAGACGAAGAACGTAACGTTTGGCAGAGCAGGGCAGGCTCTGCGTCGGATCAGCGGGACGATGCTCTCCTCCGGGATGGCCAACGTGCTCGGCATTCCTATGCAGCTCGGTAGAGACTTCACACGCACCGACGAGCTTGCGGGGAATCGTTCGGTCATTCTTACGGACAAGCTTTGGCGGAGCGAGCTGAACCGCGATCCGCATTGTCTCGGCCGCACTGTGCAGATGGACAACGAGAGCTACACGGTCATTGGTGTGTTGCCGGCCGGGTTCGTCTTCCCGGGTCAGGACGAGTCCCAATTCTGGGTCACGGAAGCGACGGATGCTGAGGGGAAGAATCCGCTCACCCTGCGCCGCGGCGAGCATACGCTCCAAGCTATAGCTCGCCTCGCTCCCGGAGTTAGTGCGCAGTCGGCGGCCGCAGAGCTCACGCGTATCCAGCTATCGCTGAACGCTCAGTTCCCGAACACGGACGCGCAGAACGAAGGCATCGCTCTCGTTCCTCTCGCCCAGAGCCTCACCGGCGACGTCAAAGCGCCGCTTCGCATGCTGCTCGCAGCTGTCGGATTGCTGCTGTTGATCGCTTGTGTCAACGTCGCAGGACTGATGCTGACGCGCTCGGTCGCCCGGGGCGGGGAACTGGCTATACGTGCGGCGCTTGGTGCCGGACGCTGGGCGCTGATGCGGCAACTTGTGTATGAGGCGCTCTCCCTCTCGCTCGCATCGGGTTTGGTGGGCCTCACCCTTGCGGCGCTTGCTCTCGCGGTAGCTCCTCACTACCTGCCTGCGTCGCTGTCACGCGCCTCAGCCCTTTCCCTCGACTGGCGTGTGCTGTTGTTTGGGCTGACCGTCTCCCTAATCACGGGATTGCTCTTCGGCGTCTACCCGGCCTGGAGAGCGTCGGAACAGGAGCCGGCGACCGTTCTGAGCGGGACCCGAGGCGGCAGCACTGTGGGCAAGGCGCGGCATCGGTTGCACGGTGCGCTCATCGTGGGCGAAACCGCGCTGAGCTTGCTCCTGTTGATTGGCTGCGGACTGTTGCTGCGGAGTTTCGAGCGCGTGCTGCACACCGACCCGGGCTTCCAGCCGCAAGGTGTGCTCACCTTCCGCGTGGCAGTACCCACCGCTCATTTCACCCCAGAGCACGTGGCCCGATTTAGCGAGCAACTCCGGATGCAACTTCGCACCCTGCCCGGGGTGACGGACGCAACGTTCGGCTATCCGCTGCCTCTCGTAGGCGGGAACATGCGCACAGGTTTCGATATACCGGGGCGGCCGCTGCCGCCGGGAGAGGCGTCGGTCGCACGACTGAGCATCGTGGGTCCCGATTACTTCAGCACCATGCGCATCCCTCTCAAGAAGGGGCGCCTGTTTACTGGACCTGAGGAGCAACCTACCGGGCCCAAGGCGGTCCTGCTGAACGAAGCCTTCGTTCGGCAGTACTTCCCGGGACAAGACGTGCTGGGCAAGAGGATCGGTTCGCTCTACGTCTCCACCAGCGATGAACGGCTGGAATGGCAGGTGGTTGGGGTTGTCGGCGATGTGAAGCGGCGGGATCTGACCGAAGCTGCCACCCCTGAGTACTACATTTCGCTCGCGCAAAACGATATCGGTGCGCCAATCTTTGCGATCCGCACGAGTGGGGATGCGGCGAGCCTCGAGGATACGATTCGGCGCGCCGTGGCGCAGCTTGATCCCGCCGTTCCGGTCTTTGACCTGCTTACCTATGACGGTTTGGTCGAGAGAAGTAACGCCCTCCGACGCTTCCAAGCGATCCTGATGACTGGATTCGCCATCCTCGCCGTGCTGCTGGCGGCCATGGGCCTGTACGCGTCCTTGAGTCACCAAGTCGTCGAGCGCACGACTGAACTGGGGCTGCGTTTCGCGCTCGGCGCACAGCGCAACCAGATCCTTGGCCTCGTTCTGCGGCGTGGGCTTACGCTCGCAGGAGGCGGCCTACTCGTGGGCGTCGCGGCGGCCCCGGCACTCACCCACCTTGCCCGCGGGCTGCTGTACGAAACAGCGCCCGTGGACACGATCACGTATGTCGTAGCCGCAGCGGTGCTGCTCGCGATTGCAACGATAGCAAGCGTGTTGCCGGCGGTGCGTGCCACGAGCATTGAGCCGACAGAAGCACTGCGCTCCGAGTGAGGTTTTCTCAGTACATCCCTGAGGTTCCTCGCAGCCCTTGTCTTTCGTGAGCCTACTTCAACCCTAGTCAGCGATCTCCGGAGCGGACGCTGCATTGCGTCTCTCCTCGTTCTGCACATGAGCGCACATACGCCATGTGCGCTCACCTGTCACCGCCATTGGAGGCTTTTGAATGACCCACAAGCGAAGCACGATCTCATCCGAACCGGTCCCCACTCGACCAGCACGATTCGATGGTTCAAAAGGACCTCGCATTATTTCACCCAAAGATGGTAAGACCATCGACCTGCGATCCCTCGGCGTGCGGTTCATGGTCTGGGGTGAGGAATCCGGCCGGACGTTCTCACTGGTCGAACATCCCATTCCGCCACGCACCCTCGTCGCTCCCCTGCATCGACACACGCATGAGGACGAGTACAGCTACATCCTGGAAGGTCGTATGGGCGCGCAGCTAGGCGAAGACGTCGTCATCGCCGAAGCCGGCGACTTCGTGTTCAAACCACGGCACCAATGGCATACCTTTTGGAATGCGGGTGACACACCATGCCGCGTGCTCGAGATCATCTCTCCAGGCGGCTTTGAACGGTTCTTTGACGAGCTTGGTGAGCGGATGCTGACTCTGGGCGCGTCCAACCCGGGAGTTGTTCTTGCAGACTCCGACCTGCCGCAGCGCTTCAGCATCGAGTTCCAGCCCGAGAGCATTTGGGTGCTCTGTCAGAAGCACGGGCTCGTCTATCCGACGTAGTTCGAGCGCTCTGCTTCTGTTCCTGACCGCAGAACCAGCAGCACCGCCGAATCTGGCCCGACTCTGCACCGAGACTGACTAGCAACAGAGCAACACAAGTGATGAGAGGCCCCTGTGATTTTGCAGACATGTGAAGAGAGCCAGAAAGAGCACCACTTCCGACTCCATACCTTTCACCATCTCAAGCGGCGAGACCACAGGTACCAGGTTGTGGTCTTGTTCGCCATGCTTGGAATCATCGCGTACTCGCTCAGCCTGGTTGGTCTGCCGCTCCTCCTGCTCGAGATGAAGACACGCGAAAATTGACATCACGTCTGCGCGGGCAAACTACCCTGAACTAGGATGGCCGCGCTACCCGCGAGCTGGACTTTTCGAGGAGTTGTTCTACCGCCTCGAATTCGTCGCCGGCGCTGCATCTGCAAGTCGTCACCGTCGGACGCCACGACGCCGGAACAGTGGCGTCTTGCCTGAAGATCGCCTGCGCTTGTGGGAAGCGGAACCAGATCGAGCAGACAGCACATTACCTTTCTAGCGAAGCTTACACAAAGTATCGGGCAAATCAAGGGACCATGGGCCGCAAGTACAACTTCTTTTCCACCTGGCATATTCCGGCGACGCCGATAGAAGTTCTGACCATCCTGAGCGACGAAGCCCTGCTGCCGATGTGGTGGCCGAGCGCTTTCATCTGGATCAAACGCACCAGCCTCGGCGATGACAGAGGAGTGGGGCGGACCGCCGATGTGCTTGCGCGAGGCTTCCTGCCGTACACGCTCCGCTGGCGCATCGCCGTGACGGACATCCTGCCCGAACAGCACGGCTTCATGGTCCAAGTCTGCGGCGATCTGAACGGCACCGGCGTGTGGACGGCCTACCCGGAGAAGGGAGGCTGCGCCGTCTCGCTTGGCAGGTGGAGGTCGGCCGACAGATCTTGAAACGCTGCGAATGGATCGTCTGGCCGCTCTTCCATGCAAATCACCACTGGGCGATGCATCTGGGCGAGCGCAGCATGTCTCTCGAGGTACGCCGCCGGCGCGGCGAGACTCACGTTCATCAGCCTCCGGTTCCGCTTACATGGAACGTTCTTTGGCGCCGTCTAACAAGAGCCAGGTTACCCGCCGTGCAGAAGTAGTTCGATCCTGAGACGCGTCGAGACGTGCAGGTTGACGATGTTGCTCGCGCCCCAAAGGGAGAGGTCGCGCGAGTGTGCTCCAACCTATGGTGCCCACTCCGAGATCATGCTGTACTACCAGGCGACGAGATGTGCGAACGGGGCCATTGCTGGCGCCTGCAGAGATGGCGAGGAACTGTTTGGGCTCATGCACTCGAACGTCGGCATACGCATTCCAGCGACGTCTGCAAGCTTATCTCACTGCTCAGTTCACCGCCTCCGGCGAAAGGGGAACCGCAAACGAGGGGTTGTGGGCCGCGGACACTCGCACGGTGAGGCGAAGAGGGTGGCTGCTGGACCAGACTCTGGCTCGAGCGAGGACAGTCGACCGCTCCTCCAGCGAAAGTTGCGACTCGACGAGAGGCAACGAGGCTCGCAGCAGCTTGTCGGCCTTCTCCGAAGCTTCGAAATGTGCGACTTCGAACCAGAAGTATGCCAGCGACACATCTCGGGGCGTGCCCGTGCCGTCCTGATACAAGGAGCCGAGCGCCAGCGCTGATTTCCAGTACCCGAGCTCCGCAGAACTCTGGAGAAGCTCGCGTCCTTCGGAGGGATAGTTTGCAAGCTCAGGATGGTTCAGCAGAAGCAGACCGAGCGAGTGAGCGGCGGGACTGTAACCCTCGCGTATAGATGTGCGGAATAGTTTGGCTGCCTTCACGAGGTGGTGGGAATCACCGGGCTGCGAAGCCGCGAGCCATCCCAGATTATGCGTAGCAATGCTGTTGTGTGCTCGCGCGGCAATCTTAAAGAGGCGTTCGGCCATCTTCTCGTCTTTCTGCACTCCAGTGCCGCAGAGATACATGTCGCCAAGATACACAGTGGCGAATGAAGAGCCCTTTTTCGCGGCACCAGCAATGAGAGACCGTCCAATCAACAAGTCCTGGCTGACACCAGTCCCGTTCATGTAAAGGACCCCTAGATTGAACTCGCCGGTCACCGATCCGGAAGCAGTCGCACGCGTGTACCACTTCACCGCTTCGTCGAGGCTCGGTTGCATCCCGAGCCCTCGCTGCGCCATGTAGCCCAATTGAGATTGAGCTTCCGGATCGCCGCTTTGGGCAGCTTTCAGGTACCAGCTGAACGCCGCCACAAGGTCACGGCTCGCTCCTTCACCGTGGAAGTAGAGGTCACCGAGTCTGCGCTGGGCGTGTCGATCGCCAACTGTGCCTTTCGCCAGCAGCGTCTTCTCTGGCAAACTCTGGGCGTGTAGCATCACCGTGCTGCAAAGGAAAAGGAATCCAGGCATCCACTTAGGACTTCTCATCGCGACTTGGCTCCGGAACAGCAAGGGTTCGGACTACGATCGGCAGGAACTGAGTCACAGATTCCGAAGCCCTACTGATAGTAGCTTCGCTTCGCAGCCAGTCTCTGCATGCGAGAAGCCTACTGATGGAGGCTGTATGTCTCCTGAAGAGGTCGGCGTGTGTCGCTTGGTGCGGCAAAGCCTTTGCGTGCGATTCCGAGCCATGTTTCAAGTTGGTGCCAAGGGTGAGACACTATTCAACCGGTCGGGATGCGATGTCCCGGTGGACTCGCTGCTTCAAGCCGTCCGATTTACGAGGATCCATGGGAACCTCTGCTTCGCATCGTCCCCCAAGCCGCAAGTGCGTCTGGATCGCAACTTCAACTTGCCCGATTTCGAATACTGATCGAACGAGATCAGTCGGTTGGCTCGGTGTGTGCAACGTGTGGACGACCGCTTCCACCGGGGGAGACGTCTGTCGCGCGGCTCAGCATCGTCGGCCCGGACTTCTTCCACGTCATGCGTATTACGATCCTCAAAGGTCGTCTCTTCACGTAATCCGAGCAGTTGCCGAACGGACCAAAGGCCGTCACCGTCAACGAGGCGTTCGCTCGCCAGTTCTTCCCGAGCCAGGAAGTCTTGGGCAAGCAAATCGGCTCGCTGTTCTTGAGAGGGGAAGACAAGCAGCCCGTGTGGCAGATCGTCGGGGTCGTCGGCAATGTCAAGCGGCGGGATCTTACCGAGAGCGCGTCGCCCGAGTACTACATCTCTCTGCTGCAGAAGGATATCGGGGCGCCGGTATTCGCGGTGCGGGTCAGTGGAGATCCGTTGACGCTGGATGGAAGCGTTCGACGGATTGTGTCCCAACTCGATCCTGCTGTTCCGGTGTTCAATTTCTTGGCTTACGACGGCCTGATCGAACGCACGAATGCTCTTAGGCGTTTCCAGGTCATCCTGATCACCGGCTTCGCGATCGTTGCGGTGCTGTTGACAGCCATGGGTCTTTATGCGTCCTTGAGCTACCAGGTCTTTGAGCGCACTTCGGAACTGGGACTGCGATTTGCGCTTGGCGCGCAGCGTGGGCAGATACTCTGGCTGGTCCTGCGACGCGGGCTGAGTCTCGCAGCTATCGGGCTAGCCACCGGCCTGCTTTCCGCTCCAGCACTGACTCATTCTGTTCAGAGTCTTCTCTGTTCGAGACCAGGCCGGTGGATGAGATTACATTTTTGGCTGGAGGTCTGTTGCTGCTGGCAATGGCAGCGGTGGCCAGCTTGCCGCCAGCGGTGCGTGCATCGAGCATTGAGCCGATCGAGGCATTGCGCTCCGAATAGACCGAGGCGCGTCATATGCGCTCAACGTCGGTCTCGGAACGTTTGGTCGGCGCCGAGGCTGACCCTACTCACAATCCTGGCAAGCGAGCGACATTATGCTGACAGAGCTTTACCGTTTCGCGAGTGTCGCCACTTTGCTTCTGGGCATTCTCTCGTGCCACGCAACGGAGCCTGGCCGGAAAAGCGAACGCGAACCTGTCTGCGACCGACCGTTGCAGACGTATCGCGACAAGTTGGAAGGACTTCGGTTCGAGTACCCGTCGACATGGGTGCAGGGCTCGCCGCCGGCGTACCTCGG